>NZ_DLJR01000074.1:5699-18079 GCF_002484365.1 Empedobacter sp. UBA7611 | reverse complement strand
AATTCCTCCGGAGATTTTTTTAGTTACCATAGTATCAATTGTTTAATATTAATATACTAAGGTACGAAATCATCGCAGCGAAAGCTACTGGAGGTTTAGTTCAACATTGTATTGGCAAAATGCGGGGTTAAAGTCTAAGTTGAACAATTTGTAATATTTAGCCGCCAATATTTTCCAATTTCACATTTTTGTTTAACTTAGTTTCATTGAAAAAATATTGGCTACGGTTGGTCTGAACTTGAACTTTCGTTCAATTTAAGCCCGCACTTCGCCAATACTTTTTCCGTTAGCGGTCATTGTAAACAGACACACTACATAAAATGAAAGTAACGACATCAAACATAATATTATTCATTGTTGTAGAACAACTCAATTACAGACAGAAACCAATGGAAAGATAAAAATGGAACATTAAGACAAATAGAAAATGAATGACAAATGACAGACAATGAAATAAAATTGAATTTTCAGGAACTTGATGACAACCTAAATTCGGCATTTGAAATAAACGATATTAGCAAACTGTCAGAACTTCTTGCAGACAATTGGACAATCCTTGAACCGAGCATTGGAATAGTTCGCAAAGATGACTTTATCAAAACCATAAAGGAGGGAAGGCTGCAACATTATTCAATGAAAAAGGAAGTAATACTTGTGAAAGTTTTTGACAATACAGCTTTGGTAATTTCACGAGGTAGAAATGTCGGAAAATATTTGAACAAACCTTACGATACAGAAATTTGGGTGACTAACATTTACAAGAAGGAAAAATCAAAATGGCTTTGTATATCTACACAAGAAGCACCTGTAATGTGTAAATTATAAAAAGTGTAATCTGGAAACTAAATTAAAAATATGACGAAAAAAATAATCCGTCAAACGAGATGAAATAAGAACAACGAACCGCTAACAAGGTATTGCCAAAAGCGGGGCTGAACGTCAATATGAGTACCGTCCGAAAAATTAACAGTTACAACACATCTATCAACTTTAATATCTGATGAGGAATAAGTATTCGATATCGCAGTTTTTGTATCTTGTAATAGTTTTGATTGCCCTCCTTTTTTATTATAATCATCCCACTTAGAATTGGGCATTATGTATAACATATCCAAATCCGATATACCTTTGATACCTGTATATCTTCCGTAAGAACCTACTTGCAGACTATTTGCAGTTTTGGAATCTATATCTCTATAAAATTCATTCAAAGATTTTGTTATACGACCATATCTGTAGGAAATAGTATCTGCTTTATCTTGAGGAATTTTAATATTTGATATAAACTCTTGAAAGGTTTCTGATGTTTTCATAATATTACTTCTCTTTTCTTACTCCTTTGAATGGTGTACCATCTTGTTTAACATCCATAAATTTCCCTGTATTTATATCTCTTTTAACCCATTGACTTGTTTTAGGGTTAAAAACTTGTGAGCGTTGTTTAACTGCTCCGTGGCGGCGATTATCACCCGGTATTCTGTTTGTAGCCATTAGCTAAAATTTTTATTAATAATTATTTAATAATTATCCCACGTGAAGCAAATCAGGATTGGATTTGTAGTATTCGAAAAGAAATATTTGAATTATAGAAATTATCTATTAAGTTTTATATTAAAAACTTATTTAAAGTTCTATTTTTGATTCATAGAATATCAATATTTCTTAAAGAGATTTCGATTATTAAGAAAATCATTACAAAAGTAAACTCGGTACGTCGGCAAACAATTCCGAGTTTTTTTATGCAATAAATTCTCCTCCATTTTTTATATTATGTTTTCATTTATTTAATATTTACCTTAGTTGTCTTCCAAAATTAAGATAAGATTTCACAATTAAAAATTTCATAATCTTAAAAATTAAAAAGATTATCAACAAGTTGTTAATTATTTGATATTAAAATAGTTAATAACAAATAGATATCTCTCTTTTTCAAAAAAAAATTTATTTTTTATATAAAAAATTATTACAAATATTTTCATAATAGAAACATCTTTTGTTTGGAAAATATTTCTCCTAAACTTTATTATAAATTAAAAAATCCCCAACTTCAGCGTCGAGGATTAATATTACATATTTAAGTGGAATTAATTACAATCTTCCACCCACTCCCTTAAACTTATCAATAAAGGCACTTATTTTTTGAAAAACAGTTTGCTTTTTTGTAAGATATTGTGGATTTAACGGACTCATTTTGGGTAAAATGGCGTTTAATTCAGTACCGTTAGAACTTGCGTATTCCCGTTTTAAAGAAGATTCGATGTAGCGTTTTGTAGCTTCTTCGTTTAAGTTTTCTTCTGTGATTAATTGGGTTGCTTCTTCTTTTTGTTTGACTTGCGCATACTTAAAGAACGAATCAATAACCGTTGCTTTATCTGGAATAGTATCTAAATCTGTTTCATTGATAAAATCTACAACTAAAGATTCTTTTCCTCTATTCCCAATACTTGCACGAATTACTCGACTTATTTCTTCAACTAATTCGGCTTTGTTTTTTGTTTTTTTGTTGTGCTCGAAGATTAATTCTAAGATGTAATCTAAATTAATCTCTTGAGATTTTAATAAATCAACTTCAAAAACCACATCATCCCAATCGATTTCACCATCTTCTGGTTGTTTCCCTTCTTTTTCTTTTCTTAACCAATCACGAATATCATTATACGTCGAACGATAATCCTGCTCTGTTCGCTGTGGTAACAACTGAATCTTTTGCATCACTGTTAAATCATCATCCGAAACATGGTACATTTCTTTGAATTCTTCTACAGCAGCTGCATCGCTTTGGTCAATGTTTTGTAAGGCTTTTAGACTTGTGAATTCATCATAGTTTTGTAAGATATTTTCAACGCGTAAGTATTCACCGAATAATTTTGTAAACTCTTTTTTATCCTTTTCTTTTTCAATTTGATCAGGATTTGGGAATTTTGTATTTAATTCGTTGACCACTTCAATAAATCCTCTACGTGCATCACCTGTTGAAACATCTGTAAAACCTTCTAAATATTCTTTGTAGCTTTTCTCTAAAACAACATTCTTCGTGTTTTTATTTCCAAATAATGTGATGGCATCAATCGTTGCTTGTTCCAAATCACGGAACGTAACAATATTTCCAAAAGATTTCGTTGCATCTAAGATACGATTGGTACGCGAAAATGCTTGAATTAAACCATGGTAACGTAAGTTTTTATCAACGAATAAGGTATTTAATTTTGGTGCGTCAAATCCAGTTAAAAACATACCGACAACGATTAGTAAGTCGATTTCTTTGTTTTTTACTCTTTCTGAAAGATCACGGTAATAATTTTGAAACTCATCACTATCTACACCATAACTTGTTTTGAACATCTTGTTGTAATCGTTGATGGCTTTCGTTAAGAATTCTTTTGCTGTACTGTTTAAAGCAGAAGGCTCGAATGATTCGTCTATGATTTCTCCAATTGCTGATTGTTCTTCGTTCGCTGCAAAAGAAAAGATCGTCGCAATCTTCAACGGTTGATCGCTGTCTATTTGCTGACGATTTAATTCTTCGTAATAATGTTTAGCTGCTTCTACGCTACTCACGGCAAACATCGCATTGAAACCGTTATTTCCGCCTTTTGTACGGTGTGTTTTAATGCGGTAATTTTGTAAAATGTATTTAGAAATTTCGCTGATACGTGCAGGATGCAGAAAGGCTTTCTTCGCATCTTCTGCATTCAATTTCTTTTCATCTATTTCTGTCTCAACCCCTTTGAATTGAGGTTTAACATTGTGGTAATCCACTTTGAATTTTAAAACCTTTTCATCTCTGATGGCATCTGTAATGACATACGCGTGTAATTCTGAACCAAAAACACTTGCTGTGGTTTCTGCACCTAAGGCATTTTCTGGGAAAATTGGTGTTCCTGTAAATCCGAATTGGTAATATTTTTTGAATTTCTTTTGCAGATTTTTTTGGGCTTCACCAAATTGAGAACGGTGGGCTTCATCAAATATGAAAACAACTTGTTTATTGTAAATATCCAACTCTTGATCGCCTTTCATTAAGTTGTTTAACTTCTGAATGGTTGTTACAATAATTTTGTTGTCGTCTTTATCTATGTTTCGTTTTAAACCTGCTGTACTATTTGAACCATTAACACTATCAGGAGAAAACTTTTGATATTCTTTCATGGTTTGAAAGTCTAAATCCTTACGATCCACCACGAAAAATACTTTATCGATAAAATCTAATTTAGTCGCTAAACGAGCAGCTTTGAAACTGGTTAAGGTTTTCCCTGAACCGGTAGTATGCCAAATGTACCCACCACTTTCTAATGTAGACCATTTCTTTGTTTGATAAGCACTTTTAATTTTCCATAAAATACGTTCGGTTGCTGCAATCTGATAAGGTCGCATGACCAATAATGTATCTTTAATATCTAAAACCGTATACGTTAGTAAGACATTTAATAACGTGTTTTTTTGAAAAAAAGTTGCTGTAAAATCCTTTAAATCTTTGATTAAGGTATTATCTGCTTTTGCCCAATTCATCGTGAAATCGTAACTGTTTTTGTTACGCGTAACGGTATTGGCAAAATAACGTGTATCTGTTCCATTCGAAATGACAAACAACTGCAAGTATTTGAATAGCGAATTATCTGAATTAAAGCTCTCTTTGGAATAACGATGGACTTGATTAAACGCTTCACGAATGGCTACACCACGTTTCTTCAGCTCTACTTGAATCATCGGTAATCCGTTGACCAGAATTGTTACATCGTAACGATTGGCGTGCGAACCTGTTTGTTCGACCTGTGAGATAACCTGTACTTTATTACGCGTAATATTCTCTTTATCGACTAAATAGATGTTTTGTATGTGTCCATCATCAAATACAAAATCGTAGATGTGGTTATCGTGAAGTTTACGCGATTTATCGACTAAACTATCACTTGGTTTATCTAAATATTCTACAAGGAAACGCGCCCATTCGTTATCGGTAAATACCATATTATTCAATGCTTGTAATTGTGTACGCACATTGACTAACATAGCTTCCGTTGATTTGAGATGTGTCGGATTCTCGTATCCAAGATTAATTAAATCTTGGATGAATTCTTTTTCTAAGGCAGCTTCTGATTGATAAGCCACTGGAGCCTCGTTTAATTCGTAGAATTTGGTGTATTTGTCCAATACAATGTAATTGTTGGATTCTGCAATCGTTTTGTACATCTTATGTTATTCTAAGTAGCTGTTAATGGGTTGAATGGTTTAGATTCTAATTTGTTTCACTTTCTAAATTGCATTGCTCGTAATGACGTGAGCAATATGTTGCGTTTTTTCTGGATTGCTTCGCTTTGCTCGCAATGACGGTGAGCAATGACTGGATTGCTTTGCTTGCGTTGTTTGCTGGATTGCTTCGCTTTGCTCGTAATGACGTTGGTTATACTCGCGATGACGGTGAGCAATGACTGAATTGCTTTGCTTGCGTTGTTTGCTGGATTGCTTCACGTTGTTCGCAATGACGTTGGTTATACTCGCGATGACGGAGAACAATGACTGAATTGCTTTGCTTGCGTTGTTTGCTGGATTGCTTCGCTTTGCTCGCAATGACGTGGAGTTACCATTCATTAATTTCATCCCATAAGTCAATCCAATTTGGGTTGAGTGTTTCTATTTGTTTTAATTTATTTTTTCGGTTACCTGCTTTTATTCTTTTTTCCTCTGTTATTGCGTCTTCAATTGAATGGAAGCTTTTGTAATAAACTAAGATTGTGCAGTTATATTTTGCCGTAAAAGATTCGGGATTATATTTTGTTTTATGCTCGTATACACGTCTTTTTAGATCGGCTGTTACGCCTGTGTATAGAGTACCGTTTCTTTTGTTTGCCATAATATAGACTACACCTCCTTTTTTCATTTTGGTTTACTGGTTTGGGGTTGCTTTTCTGGATTGCTTCACGTTGTTCGCAATGACGGGAAGCTTAATAACTTTTCTCTGTAATATTCGTATTGTTGGGTTCTTAGTTTAATTTCTTTTGTAATTTCTTCCTCGATAGCTGTATGCGTGGCATCGAATTGATCTAAGAGTTTTACAATGCGTTCTTGTTCTTCTAATGGTGGGATTGGAACCATAAATTTTCTTATATTTTCCATAGTCAAATTTTTCATAGAAGAGTTGGATAAATATTTATTTATCTGATTTCTTACAAAGAAATCTGTCTTAAAATAGTAAAACATAAATGATGGAAGCAATTTTGAATTTTCAAATCTTATTCTTGATACATTGGGTGCTAAGTAATATTTATCATTTTCATTAATCAACGCTATTTCTCCAATAGTACCTACATAAGTAAATAACATATCATTTATATATAATTTACTTCTACTTAGTTTTGTGAACTCACTTCCATCAATATATTTAACATTTGTAAGGTCAAGTGTTCCTTTTACGTTTAATCCCCTCAGAGCGATAATATTTCCCTCATCACTATATTTAATGTGCTTTGTAAATTCATACCCTGCAAGTTTAGTAACATCCGCTACACTGCCTAATTTGTTCCACTCCAATTCCTTACCTTCAAACCTAAACAACTGCTCACGGAAGAACTCAAATTGTTTTTTACGGTTTTGGCGTTCGGTTTCTAATTCGGTTGTTAATTGGTTGGTTAACGAAGTTAATTCATCTAAAACACGAACAATTTCTTGTTGGATTTCAAGAGATTTTTCTGGATTATCTGGACAAGGGATTGGGATTAAAGTGTTTTTAGCATTAGTCCAATGTCTTTTATAACTATATTCTTTATTATAAAAATTAAGGAAGCAATAATAAATATATTTAGGAAAATCCTTTTTTATTTTTAATATCTTAAGACCATCAGCACCTTGAATAAAAGAGAAATTAACATATTTTATATGTTCAGAATGATCACCAAATAGTATGTATTCATCTGCAATTACAGTTTCAAAATTTTCATCTGTATAGCCTGCGATATATTCTTTACCTTGGTCAATAATTGGAGTTTTACCTATAGGTTTATAAATTTCTTTCTTTACCTTACATGGAGCAGTTATCACCTTGATAATATCATTTATGGCTTTCCATTCTACATCAACCCCTTGTAATAACTCTTCTAATTTGCTCATGATTTCCCTCCTTTTTTGTTATTTGCTTTAGCCTGTTTATCGCCTGCTTTAGCTTGTTTTTCTAAGATTGTAATGGTTTTTAGGTATTCACTTTCCACATTGCTAAGGGTTTTGGCTTTGTATTTTTTGTATTCTAAGGTTGCTTTCTCTTTCATTGCAGCATTAGAGATACTCCCTGCATTATCTAAAACTTTGCGTCCTGTCGAATTCAGTATATTATCTAACTCACGGATGTAGTCGTTCATACGCATTGGGCGCTCTTCAATAGCATTTAATTCGGCTAAATCAAAATAGGCTGCTACCAAGTTATTTAATACACGTAATTCTTTTTCTTCTAAAAAATTTTTAGCAATCATCGCTTCAGCTTGTGTAGGCTCATCGCCTTTAAAATTGGTTAATCCAACAAAAGGCTTATCGCTATCTACACGCATATAGATAACTTCGCTTGCAGTATGCCCATGAGCAGCATAATGCAATTTGTTTTGTACAATTTTGAAAAAAGTTACACTTGCATCACTTTTTGGGTCGTAATCGGTTGCTGTAGCGTACAAATCTAATATTTGGCGGTACATTACCTTTTCACTTGAACGGATATCACGAATACGATCTAAAAGTTCTTTCCAATAATTGCCTCCACCAAGATTTTTCATGCGTTCATCATCCATCGTGAACCCTTTTACGATGTATTCTTTCAGCCGATTGGTTGCCCATTGACGAAAGCCTGTAGCAATCTTCGAGTTTATTCTATACCCCAAAGCAATAATCATATCAAGATTGTAATAATCCAGTTCACGAGAAACTTCACGATTACCTTCTATTTGAACTGTTCGGATTTTCCGAACAGTTGCTTCTGCAATCAGTTCTTCTTCTGTAAAAATATTCTTAATATGTTCACTTACTGTTGATTTTGAAGTTTGGTATAATTCAACCAATTGTTTTTGCGTTAACCAAATTGTATCGTCATCCAATTGGACATTAATTTTAGTTTGTCCATCTTCTGCAGTATATAAAATTATTTCACTCATCCTTCGATTTCTTTTACAAGATGATCAATCGCTGCACGTAAAGATGAAATGTTGTTCACAGTTTCAGCTAACTCAGTATTTAACACTTCAATGTCTATCACTTCGCGTGTATCTACCGCTTCTACATACGAACTTACCGAAAGGTTATAATCGTTTTCTTCAATTATCTTATTCTCTATGGTTACTGCAACATGTTTTACATTTTCTTTCGCATCAAACAACTGCATAATCTTCTCGATATGTACATCCTCTAACATATTGTTGTTGGTTACTTTCTTGTAGAAGTCCTCACCTGTCGCATCGATAAATTGTGTTTTGTACTCAGATTTGTGTTTTGATAAAACTAAGATATTTACGCCAATAGAAGTTCCAAAGAATAAATTTGCAGGTAAACTGATTACTGTTTCTACAAAATTTTCTTTTATTAAATATTTTCTGATTTTTTGTTCTGCTCCACCACGGTAGAAAATACCAGGAAAACATACAATGGCTGCACGCCCTTTACTTGATAAATAATTTAAGGCATGTAAGACAAAGGCAAAATCTGCTTTTGATTTTGGTGCTAAAACTCCTGCAGGTGCAAAACGGTCGTCGTTAATTAACGTTGGATCATCTGAACCTACCCAATTTACCGAATAAGGTGGATTAGATACAATGGCATCGAATGGTTTATCGTCGATAAAATGAGGATCGGTTAATGTATCTCCTAATTGGATGTTGAATTTATCGTAATTGACATTGTGCAAAAACATATTCATACGTGCTAAGTTGTAGGTTGTATGATTGATTTCTTGTCCAAAGAATCCATCTTCGATAATGTGGTTATCGAAATGTTTTTTAGCTTGTAATAACAAAGAACCCGAACCAGCAGCAGGATCGTAGATTTTGTTGACCGAAGTCTGTTTGTGCATCGCTAATTGCGCAATCAGTTTCGATACATTTTGAGGTGTAAAGAATTCACCACCCGATTTCCCTGCATTGGCTGCATAGTTAGAAATTAAGAATTCGTAAGCATCCCCAAATAAGTCGATTTGACTTTCCTCGAAACTTCCAAAATTTAACTCGGCAACTCCTTTAAGGATTGCAGTTAATCGTTTGTTTTTATCTTCTACGGTATTTCCTAAACGTGTACTTGTTGTATCAAAATCTGCGAATAATCCTTTGATATCTTGTTCAGAATCATATCCATTTGCAGAGTTTTCAATATCTGTGAATATTGCTTTTAAGTCTGTATTTAGGTTTGAATTTGTATTGGCATTATCGACAATATTCACAAACAATTGACTTGGATAAATGAAATATCCTTTTGTTCTAATAGCATCGTCTTTGATTTCTGGTGTGATGATGTCGTCTGCTAAATTTGCATAGTTTACGCTTTCATCTCCACCTTCGATGTAATTGGTGAAGTTTTCGCTGATGAAACGGTAGAATAATGTTCCTAACACAAAGTGTTTGAAATCCCATCCGTCTACTGAGCCACGTACTTCGTTGGCGATTTTCCAGATTTTGGCTTGTAATTCTGCTCTTTGGGCTGTATTTGTCATTGTCTTTATTTCTTTTTAAAGATAAAAATTATCTTTTGTATATTCATTATTGTAAACATTACAATATTAATCCTTTTAAACGCCAAAACAAGACGTTAGTGCTTTTTTGTAATGGTTTTTTATTTTATTAATTGCAACTAATATTTAAAAGCACTTGCCATTAGTTCTTGTTCAGCTCTTGAAATTCCAATTTGTTTAGCGATATCCTGCCAATTCTTAACTACAGAAGTTACTTCATCGATTATTTGATCCATTTCTGTAGTCGTTAATCGAAAATACTCACCAACACTTTTCGCTAATTCAAAATCTAACGCATTATTATCCATATCAATATTCAAGGCTAAACCATCTTTATCAATGGATGGATTTAAATCATAAGCAGGTGATAAAACCCAACCTTCTTTCGTTAAAATAAATCCATGATTTCGTAAATGATCATCAGTATTGGATATCGCAATATTAAAAATGATTCTACGCCATAATTGGGTTAAATTTTCATTGATGTTCGCTCCATTCGATTGGATGAACTCCACAATATCTAAATAACTGGCAGGCTGATTTTTTATGGTTTCTTCGTTATTTCCTGTCATGGTCATTGCCGATGCGAAATGAATTCTATTACTTCCTTCACGATCAAATCGTTTAGTAAAAAAAGTATGATACGGACCATTAATCTTTTCTATTTTACATTCCGACATATTTATCCCTGCTTTTATCGCTAATTGATACGCTAAATATTCCCAACTAGCTTTATCAATAGTGTCATTCTTAGATGGAAATTTAGCAATCCATGGATGTTTATGCTCATCTAAAATATTAGCTTTTGGACGAGCTCCACCCAAAGAAGAACCAGGAGCTATTAATAGTTGTAACCATTTGTTTATCGCTTCATTATCGGTATCATTTTCGTAATGAACGACAGCTTGTTGAAGTTCTCTTACAGTAGACCATGGTGGCGTAGCCTTTTCGGTATCATTATCCAAAAAGTCAGATTTTGGATCTAGTTTAAAACGCAACGCCCCCATACGTGTTTCGTCATAGACACCTAATAAGAAATCAATATCATATAATGTTTTCGCTTTTTCACCTTTTATTTTAGCGAGTTGAGCTTCACGTCTTTTCATTAAGGTACGTCCCCAAGTATCAGGCATACTGTCTAGAAAGAGTCCAAAGTTTTCTTTATCATTAGCAAATTGTGGCCCTGCAAATAAATGTAAATTGGGATCTAACTGATGATGATGTCCAGATTTTAACCATAGATTATCATACGAAAAGCTGAATGCTTTTCGTCCCTTGGCTTGATAGGCCGATAATACGCCCATTAGTATTGGACTTTCTAAATCTTGCCAATCAGCATAAACATATATATCTGTTTTCTGTACTGCCATCCTATAATATCTCTAAATCTTGTAGTTTACGACCAAGTGTGTCGTCTGCTGCTAACTTTAAAAAATCATCTTGTAAGCCTAAAACCCGAAGCACATTGAAATAAGCTCCCATCGCTACACTTGGCTCTCCTTTTTCGATGAGATTTAAAGTGGATCTGGAAATATCTGCTCTTTCAGCGACTTGTACCGCTGTTAATTTGCGACGTTTACGGGCAAGTTTTATTTGCTCACCCATTTGTGATAAGGTATCTTTATAACGAGGTAAAACAATTTGTTTTTTCATAAATGTCCGTTATTTCATACAAATATAATTAAAACGACTGAAATAACGGACATTTTTATATGAATATTCAATTATTTTCTCTTTGCAAAAGGTTATTGAAAACTTGTTATAACTGTTTTGCGGTAAATATTTGAATATTCTCCGCAAGTTATGCGGTGATTAATTTGTTTATCGTTGCACAATTGGTTTACTGAAAGAATTTGAAGACAATATTTACAATCCAAAATCATTTGACCGAAACACTAAAACATAAACAAGTCTTCCACCATTACTTCAAAAAGGAGAAGACACTTTCAAATTGTGGGTACGTCAGATCATCGTAGACTAAATTAGTAAAAAACTAATATAGCCTTATGATTATGAAAAAGACCAAAGAAATCCAAACTTATTTAACTTATATTAAAAAATTACAAGTTCTAAAATATGCTAAAGAATATGGAAATAACACTATAGCTTATAATTTTTATGGTGTTAAAAAGAGTACATTTTATAAATGAAAAAAAGCATATGAAGAACATGGAGAAGAAGGTTTACTCAGAAAGAAACCAACTCCTCATACTTTTCCTAACCAAATTAAGCAAGAGATTGTAAATAAAGTATTAGAACTTCGAAAAGAACATAAATTAGGGACTTGGCGAATTAAATGGTATCTAGAACGTTATCATGATATTTTGATATCGGAATCAAGTGTTTATCGTATTCTAAAGCGTAATAATGTAGGTCGATTAGACAGAAAGGTGACTAGAAGAGCCATGCATAGTATCAAGTATGAAAAAGAAACACCTGGTCATCAGGTACAAGTTGATGTTAAATTTCTGATTTTTCATGATTCAAATGGCACTGAAATCAAACGATTTCAATACACAGCGATTGATGATGCTACACGAATTAGAGCACTTAAAATCTCTGAAAAACATAATCAATTAAGTTCAATTGAATTCATAAATTATGTTGTAGAAAAATTCCCTTTTAGAATTAATACAATTCAAACAGATAATGGACACGAATTTCAATCAAAGTTTCATTGGCATGTTCA
>NZ_DLJR01000074.1:0-5630 GCF_002484365.1 Empedobacter sp. UBA7611 | reverse complement strand
GGGAAAGTTGAACGATCTCATTTGACTGATAAAAAAGAGTTTTATCAACTTTTAAGTTACACAGATGATGTCGATCTAAATCAAAAATTAGAACAATGGGAAAAATTTTATAATTTCGATAGTCCACATGGTTCATTTAAAGGAAAAACACCTTATGAAATACTAAAATCTAAACTAAAATAATTATATTTAAAGCCTACGAAGTCATGAAGTACGACAGGTTTAATACAAACAAAATGTATACATTATTATATATTTTGTCTAAAATTCGTACATTTGATTATTATAATATACATTTATGTTAGATTTCACAACAATAAAAGATGTAAAAAATTCAATTGGTGAATGGTGTAAGAAAATGCGAAAAGCAGAACACTTAACACAACAAGAATTAGCTGATGAATTAGCGCTTTCTCGTTTAACAATTGCTAAACTTGAAAATGGAGAGAATCCTACAATCGAAACTCTTTTGAAAGTATTACAGTATTTTGACGAAATGAAATCAATCAATCAATTCGTTTCAGATAAAATTGAAAATTTAGATAATAATCAATCCATGTATTAATTATGGCAAAGAATCAAATCATTTCAATCAATTTTCATGGAATTGAAATTGGTAAAATTGGTTATGACGAAAACCAAAGGAAATCTTCATTCCAATATAATCCTGATTTTTTGGAGAATAACATCTATAAAAAAATATTTCCTTACGTCATTCGTAGAACACCTAATGTACAAGTGTTTTCTGAATTTGAGGGAGAAACATTTCGTGGTTTACCACCTATGATTGCTGATTCTTTACCTGATTTTTTCGGTAATATTGTCTTTAAGGAATGGCTTGAAGCGACTCAAAAAGACATAAGTTCAATCACTCCTTTAGAACAGCTTACTTACGTAGGAAAAAGAGGTATGGGAGCGATAGAATTTTCACCTGCAAAAGAAATTAGATCCAATCAAACAATTAATGTCGATGAAATTACAGAAGTAGTTAAAAAAGTATTGGATTTAAAAACTTCCACCGAAGAAAAAGGATTAAGTGATATTGCTTTACTGAATATTTTCAAGATTGGAACTTCAGCTGGCGGTGCACGACCTAAAATTTTGGTTTCGGAAAATAAATCTACAGGACATTTAATTCCTGGTGATTTAGAAACTTCTGAAGAATATAATCATTATTTAATCAAGCTTTCGATCGACGAAGATCAAGGCTATTCAAAAGAAAAAATCGAATATATTTATTATCAAATTGCAACTTCCATTGGAATTGAAATGATGCCTTCTAAATTAATTGAAGATAAACATTTTGCAACATTACGATTTGATCGTCAAAATGGACAAAAACAGCATATTTTGACAGCTTCAGGAATGACAGGGTGGGATTTCAAAAAGCCTGAAAATTCGTCTTATGAAAATCTTTTTAAACTAGCCTTTGATTTGAAACTTTCGCACAAAAATATTCAGCAATTATTTAAACGAATGGCTTTTAATCTTGTTTTTTTTAATATTGATGACCATTTAAAGAATTTCTCATTCATTTATGATACAGAAAAAGACCGTTGGAATTTAGCTCCTGCCTATGATTTAACCTATCCGTTAGATGCTTTAAAAAACTATCTTCGAATTTCAAGAGCGATGTCTATTAATGGAAAACGAACTGAAATTAATCGAACTGATTTACTGAAAATAGCTGATTTATTCACGATTAAAGATGCTAACGGAATTATTGATGAAGTCGTACAATCGACTAATCAATTCAGAATCCTATGTCAAAAACAAAATATTACTGAAAAAGTGATTGATAAAATTGAATCTGAGTTTTTAATGTTTTAATTAAAAATAGCGTGATACTAAATACAATTCGTTCAAGAGGATTTTGAATATCTTCAAAGAAAGACTCAGTTAATTTATATTGATAAGGGTTTTTGCTATTGAAGATTTTTATATTAATAGAAGATTTGCAGTTTTATGTAAGCAAATTTTGATAGCTGGTTATGCAAATAAAAAGTACAGTAAAATTTAAGCTACATTTTTGTAAACATTATTTAAGTTATTAAATTCTTCAATTGTTTTGTAATTCAATGAGCTGTGTCTTCTTTTTCTGTTGTACCAAATATCAATGTATTGAAATATTTCGCTTTCCATTTGTTTTATGAAAATCTGTACGTTGTCAAAATGATTTGGACACCTCTTTCTAAAAATTAAGAGAGTGTTTGGTTTATAAATTTATTATTTTTTCTTTCGAACACACTTTAGATCCTTTGCTCGTAATTCTGAACAATTTAACTAAAATTCGTCATTTCGATACTAAATCGTCGGATTTTTAATTTCTTTTTCAATATTCAAGTTTTAAATTTACTTTTAATAAGGAATTAAAAACCATCATTGCTGAAGAGTCGAGTGTCAATTCGGCGTAACGAACGTTAAAAATGATTTACTGTTCACATTTTATATGTGAATGATTTAAAGCATTTAGTGAGTAGCCGTTATTGACCGATTTGTAGGCACAGACTTGACGTTTTTGGTTCGTTTTTGCGTCAAGGTAAAAATGAATGAAGGTAGTTTTGAAAAACGAGAATAATCTTTCTATCACTTTTTTATTCATAGCTTATCTATTTTAATTATAGGTATTCATATGCCCTTCGGGAAAGTTCATCAAAAAAAACATTTGAAATTAAAAATTTGAGATTAAGAGGAGGAGCCATGGTATGGCTCAGGTAATTCAACTAACTAAATTATCTCCATAAAGTTGGCAACTCGCTTCACTCAGACACTCCAACTTTTTTATTCCAATAATTTAGAGTTAAATTGCATTTCGATTCTAAATCGTCGGATTTTTCTAATCCTTTTTTCTAATTCAGATTCGTTATCACTTTTATCAACGGATTTTAGAGTCGACTTACGATTTGCAGACGAGCTTCAATCCATTGAAACAAGCGTAAAAAAGATTAGTGAGCGATAGCGAATCATTTAATCTTTTTANNAAATCGCAGTCTTGATTTTTTGATTACTTTTTGATCAAGCAAAAAGTAATAAATAAAGAACTACTAATTATTCTCTTATTCACGTAATTATGTTCAGAACCTCAACTCGTTGTTAATTTGAGGTATCGAGAAATCTATTACTTTCATTTTTTNNTATTTTAATTATAGGTATTCAGATGCCCTTCGGGGAATAGTCAAAAAAACTAACGAAAAAAGACTTGGCTGTAAAACTCTCTACTAAATATGTTCTCATTTCTCTAAAGATTTTAAAAACCCTACGGACTAATACCTTTTTAAGTTTCATTCAAACATTTTCTTAACGTGTGTGTTTTAATACCGTTTTCGTCATTCTTTTCCAATATTCAAATTCGCTTTTAGTACGGTCACTGAGGTTTTAGAAGGAAAAAATCAAACATGCGAAGGGAATAGATCATAAAAATGTGGCTTCGTGAACCTCAGCCACCAAGAAAAACCTGTTCCTAGGCTCTCGAAGGGAAAAGATCAAACTATCAAGAAGAAAAGGTTTTCAGTATGGTTAAAATTTAGTTTATATCCATTTGTTATACGTCTTAATTAAAATTCGTCAGTTCGAGTGATTTTTCGAAATAATAATGAAGAAAAATTGTATCGAGAATAGAATTTTATCTTCAAAAAATTCAGCCACCAAAAGATCGTTCCCTGAGTTCTAAAAAGGAAAATATCGTAAAAGTGTGACTTCGAGAACCTCAGCCACAAAGAAATAATCGTACCCTCAAAGGTATAATACTTACGTTTAAATAAATATTATACCTTTTTGGGTATAAAATAAAAATTATGACTATATTTATACCTCAAAGGGTATAATATGAATCAATCAATTGCAGAATTTATCAAACAAAAAAGAAAAAGATTAAAACTTACACAACCTGAATTAGCTGAGAGAGCTGGAGTTGGTTTAAGATTTATTCGTGAACTAGAACAAGGAAAACCTTCTGTAAGATTAGATAAAGTTAATCAAGTTTTAGCTTTATTTGGTTCTGAAGTTGGTGTAATTAATAAAATTGAGCAATGAGAAAAGGTTTAGTCTATTATAAAAATCTATTTGCAGGAACAATTTCTGAAAATGAAAATGGTTATATTTTTAAATACGATCAAGAATATTTGAATAATTTGGAATCGAAACCAATTAGTTTAATGCTTCCAAAACAACAAGATTCGTATGAAAGTAAAATTTTATTTCCTTTTTTTGATGGATTAATACCAGAAGGTTGGCTTTTGAATATTGCAGTAAAAAATTGGAAATTAAATTCTAAAGATCGTTTTGGTTTATTATTAACCCTTTGCAAAGATTGTATTGGAGCTGTTTCTATCATTTCAAATAATGAAGAATTATGATAAAATGCCTTAGTTGTTACAAAGAATTAGCAGAAAATGAAACTGATTTTCATTCTAAATGTTCTAAAAAAATATTTGGTTCAACTACTCCTCCACTAATTGAATTTGATAGTAAACAATTAGAAGAATTAGCAAAAGAGTTGATTGTAAAAAGTGTTGCAGTTACAGGTGTACAGCCAAAATTATCTTTAAATCTTATAAGCGATATAAATAAACAATCAAGATTTACAATTGTTGATCTTGAAGGAAATTATATTTTAAAACCTGCTTCAAAAGAATATATCGACTTACCCGAAAATGAAGACTTAACCATGCATTTAGCGGAATTGGTAAAAATAAAAACAGCAACACACACACTTATTCGGCTTAATTCAGGTGAATTGGCTTATTTAACAAAGCGATTTGATCGAAAAAATGAAGATAAAATTGCTGTTGAAGACTTTTGTCAATTGACTGAAAATTTAACGGAACATAAATATCGAGGTTCAATAGAAAAAATCGGAAAATTAATCTATCAACTAACTAAAAATAGTGGATTTGAAGCTCAAAAATTATTTGAAATTGTTTTATTTAATTATTTGACTGCAAATGCTGATATGCATCTTAAAAACTATTCATTAATCGAAAATGATTTCAATGAATACGAATTATCTCCAGCTTACGATTTATTGAATACGCTGTTATTAATTCCCAATGATAAGGAAGAATCTGCATTAACAATTAATGGTAAAAAAAATAGATTAAAAATAGAAGATTTCAATCAGTTAGCGAAAACATTAAAAATACCTAATAAATCAGTAGAATCTATTTACAAAAGATTCATCAAAATTAAACTAAAATGGATCGATTTTGTGGAGATTAGTTTCTTAAATAAGGATACTAAACAAGCGTATATTGAAACATTGAACACTAGATTTAATAAATTGTTTAGTTCTAATAATTAGAGCAAGTATGACTTCAAGAACCTCAGCCACCAAGAAAAATCTGTTCCTAGGCTCTCGAAGGGAAAAGAGCAAACTCTCGAGAAGAAAAGATCGTAAAATGTGACTTCGAGAACCTCAGCCACCAAGAAATCGTTCCCTGAGCATTCTAAATGCAGTATCTTTCTATCACTTTTTTATTCATAGCTTAATCTATTTTAATTATAGATATTCATTTGAAACAATTAATAACTCATGAATAAAAAATGAATGAATATAGTTTTTCAAAATCCTTTTTCTAATTCAAATTCGTTGTCACTTTTAACAACAAATTTTGTCATTCTGATTTCTATGA
>NZ_DLJR01000073.1:0-7756 GCF_002484365.1 Empedobacter sp. UBA7611 | reverse complement strand
TTGTCATAGAAATCAGAATGATTAATCTTTTTTGCATACAATAATCCTTTTTGATAATATGAAACAGCTTCTGTGTTGGATCTTTTATCAAAATAATATTCGCCCAATAATAGATAAATCCTTGCTTTGAAATAATTTCCTATATTTTGTTTACGTTCCAGTTGAGATAATAAATGAAACGCTTTGTTATAAAGATGATTTTTTAAATATATTTTTGATAATGTTATTTGTTCTTCAATATTTAATGATTTTTTTTCGGTTAATATTTTAAGTGCATTAGAATAATCGCCTTTATAAAAATATTGATTGGCTAGTAAGATCGAATTTTCGTCAGATGAATTGTTTAGTAAATATTTTTCAGAAAAGTCGAGCAAATTGTATCGTTGATAAATTTTATTTAAAACAAATTCGGATTCTTTAATTAATTCTGTGTTGTTTTCTATAATCGCTTCTGTGTTTGCTTTTGCTGCATTATCAAGCGCTTCGTTATATTTGCCTCCAAAATAATTTGCATTAGCTAATAAAATATAAGCTTCGATTAATTCTGATTTATCAGTAGAATTTCGGACAAAATATTCGGCAAAAGTTTTTGTTTCATCAGGATTATTGTACAAGCTAGAGTTGTAATCTTTCAAATATTTTTGCAAGAGTAATTCTTGCGCATTTGTAACTTGGCATACAAAGCTTAAAAACACTAATGTAAATGCGTAAAATCGGCTAAAAAATAAATTCATTTCCTAACAAAAATAAATTTTTTATCAATACAAATTCCTTTTTAAATCATATAAAATAATGTATTATAGAATAAAGGATATAATTATCTTTGCAGAATGGTTAGTTTTAATAAAATTTTCAAAAACTCTTTGGTGCTTGCAGCAATTACATTAGCATTGTTTTTCGCACTTTACTTTTATTTTTCGTTAAACGGAACAGTTTCTGTAAAAGATTATTACACTTACAGCTTTATGATTTGCTGTTTTATTGTATTACCTTTATATGCATTATATTGTTTCTTGACAATTTTCAATTTATCGAAAAATAAAGCAAAAAATCATCAAACTTCAGAAGAATTAATGACTTTCAAAGAAGGTTTCAAAGTTGGTTTCTACACGATTTTCTTTGCAGGAATCATGAGTTTGATTGTTATTTTTGTATTCTTCAATACTTATGGAGAATGGGCACAAGATAGTTTGAAACAAGGGTTATTAGATACTTTCACGTCTAATATGTCTGATCCAAAAGTCGCAAAAGATATCGAAACATTTAGAAATTCGGATGATTATAAAACACTTAATTTATTTACTGTGAAAAACTTCTTCGGATTATTCTCAATTTTCTTATCTTTCTACATCGCAATTGCAGCGATGTTTTCACAATTCTTAAAAAAACGTGTTTTTTAACATATGGATATTTCAGTTGTTGTTCCTTTATTGAACGAACAAGATTCCTTAGAGGAATTATTCTACAGAATCAAAAAAGTCTGTGAACAGAATGATTTTACATTCGAAGTTATTTTCGTTGATGACGGAAGTACAGATGATTCGTGGCAAATTATCGAATATATTGCCAACTTCAATACAGAAGTGAAAGGAATTAAATTCCGTAAAAATTATGGTAAATCTCCAGCACTTAGCGCAGCTTTCAAAGAAGTGAAAGGTGATGTTGTGATTACGATGGATGCAGATTTACAAGATTTTCCTGAGGAAATTCCGTCGTTATACAAAATGCTGAAAAACCAAAAAGCAGATATTGTTTCGGGTTGGAAAGAAAATCGTCAAGATAATAAATTGACAAAAAATCTTCCTTCGAAATTATTCAATGGTGTTGCACGTAAAACGTCTGGTGTAAAATTGCACGATTTTAATTGTGGTTTGAAAGCTTATCGTTGGGAAGTAACGCAAAATATCGAATTGTATGGAGATATGCACCGTTATATTCCTGTTTTAGCTAAAAATGCTGGATATTCGAGAATTATAGAGAAAAAAGTAAAACATCAAGCGCGTAAATATGGTGTGTCAAAATTTGGAGCAAATCGTTTTGTAAATGGTTTCTTAGACTTGATTACACTTTTCTTTGCATCAAGATTTGGGAATAAACCAATGCATATTTTCGGTTTATTAGGAACATTGATGTTTATTTTAGGATTTTTCGCTTCATTTTATTTAGGAATCGAGAAATTGTATAAAGTTTATATTTCGCATACATCAGCTAGATTAATTACAGATAGTCCTTATTTTTATATCTCGTTAGTTTTTATGATTTTGGGAACGCAATTATTTTTGGCGGGATTTTTGGGCGAGTTAATTGTTCGTAATAATCGTGAAAAACAATTGTATTTAGTTCAAAAAGAATTGAATTTAAACTAATCAAATAACCAACTACTATGAAGAAAATAATTTTATTAGGATTTTTAGGTTTAGTTGCAACTTCGTGTTCATCATCAATTGATGGAGAAGGTGCTGCAACGGCTCAAAAAGAATATACAGCTGATAATATCAAAGATTTGAGCGTTTCGTGTAACTGTAATGTTATTTTGGTTCCGGGAAATAAATCTGGAGTTAAAGTAGAATCGCATCAAAATATTATTGATAATTTAGAAGTTGAAGCAAAAAATAATGCGGTTACAATCAAAGAAAAATCAAATGTAGATCATTATAGTGCCTATGATTTGTATGTTTATGTGACGCGTGATTTAGAAAAAATCGATGTGAATAAACAAACTTCTTTGACAACTTCTGGAACATTAAATGTGGATGAATTGACAATGTCTGCAAAAGATCAAGCGCGAATTAATCAAACTTTTTTGATTACAAACAACTTTGATTTGAAAGCAGATGATCAATCTAATATTATGTTAGAAGGAACTGCTGGAACTATGAAAGTGAAAGCTTATGGCGAAGCACAATTGAATTTGTTCAAATACGAAGTTAACGAAGCTAATTTCACAACAGATGATAACGCTTTGTTAGATATCAATGCGCGCCAAACGCTTTATGGTTCTGCAAAAGGAAACTCAATCGTTAATTTTATGGGCGATCCAAATAAGGATACAAAAATTGCCGACCGTGCCCAAGTACTAAAAAAATAAAAAATAAGAATGACTTCAAGTTTAGATAATGCTAAATTATGGCTTTCTGACGCTTATGATGCGGAAACAAGAAAGGCTGTTCAAGATTTAATTGATAATAATCCAACCGAATTAGACGATTCTTTTTATAAAAACCTTGAGTTTGGAACAGGAGGAATGCGTGGTATAATGGGAGTTGGAACAAATCGTTTAAACAAATATACACTTGGTGCAGCAACACAAGGTTTAGCAAATTATATCAATCAACAATTTCCGAATAAAGAGAAAAAAGTTGCGATTGCTTACGATGTTCGCCACAATTCGGATACGTTTGCAAAAATGGTTGCAGATGTATTGACCGCGAATGGAATCAATGTTTATTTGTTCGAATCTTTTCGTCCAACACCAGAATTGTCTTTTACAGTTCGTCATTTAGGTTGTGATGCTGGAATTGTGTTGACAGCTTCTCATAATCCTCCAATTTACAATGGTTACAAAGTTTATTGGAATGATGGAGCGCAAATTGTTCCGCCTCAAGATGGAGAAATTATCAACGAAGTAAATAATGTAAAAGTTGAAGAAATCAAATTTCAAGGTAACGATACATTGTTGACATATATCGGAAAAGAAATTGATGAAGCTTTCATTGATGCGTGTGTAGCGAACGGAAGTTTTACGCAAGAAGGTAAAAAAGATATCAAAATAGTTTTCACTTCTATTCACGGAACTTCGGTTGCAATTACGCCAAAAGCTTTTGAAAAAGCTGGTTTTACTCAAGTTCATCAAGTTGCTGAACAAGCTATTCCAAGTGGAGATTTCCCAACAGTAAAATCGCCAAATCCGGAAGAACCAGAAGCGTTAACTATGGCTGTTGCTTTAGCGAATGAAATTGGTGCTGATGTTGTTATTGGAACAGATCCTGATGCGGATCGTGTAGGTGTTGCAACGCGTAACAATGAAGGCGAAATTATTTTATTAAATGGTAACCAAATGAATACTGTTTTGGCTTATTATTTATTAGAAAAATGGCAAGAAGCAGGTAAATTAGTAGGAAAAGAATTTATCGGTTCGACAATTGTAACGTCTGATATTTTCTATGATATTGCAGCTAAATTCAATGTGGATTGTAAAGTTGGATTAACAGGTTTCAAATGGATTGCTGATATGATTCGTAAATTCGAAGGCAAAGAAAGTTTTGTTGGAGGAGGAGAAGAATCGTTCGGATTTATGGTTGGAGATTTTATCCGCGATAAAGATTCGGTTACAACAGCTTTATTGGTTTCTGAAATTGCTGCTGTACAAAAAGCGAAAGGAAGTTCTCTGTACAATAAATTAACAGAAATCTATCTTGAAATCGGGAAAGCATATCAAGAAGATTTAATTAGTATTGTAAAACCTGGAAAAGAAGGTGCAGAGTTGATTGCTAAAATGATGGTGGAATTTAGATCAAATCCTCCAAAAGAATTAGCAGGATCTAAAGTTGTTCGTGTAAAAGATTTTCAATCTTCTATTGACAAAGATTTAATTTCTGGTGAAGAAAAAGCAATTGAGATACCAAAGTCAAATGTATTGATTTTCTATACAGAGGATGGAAGTAAAGTTGCTTGTCGTCCTTCTGGAACAGAACCAAAGATTAAATATTATTTCTCTGTAAATGCTCCACTTTCTAACAAAAAAGATTATCCAGCTGTTCAACAAGCGTTGTTAGCGAAAATCGATTTGTTGAAAGAAGATTTTAGTAAATAATTATTCAAGAATAAATAATATAATAAATAAAAAATGGCTGTCAATTTTGACAGCCATTTTTTTATATGATTAAATTTTAATGTTAGAAAAACATCGAAAATAGATAATAAAATCCTGTTGCAATAAGTGCAGAAACTGGAATTGTCAAAATCCAAGCCCATAATAAACTAATTGTAACTCCCCAACGAACGGCAGAAACTCTTTTTACCATTCCAACACCAATAATAGATCCTGTGATCACGTGAGTTGTAGAAACTGGCATTTTGATATGTTCAGTAAAAAATAATGTAATAGCTGAAGCTGTTTGAGCAGTGAAACCTTCGATAGGAGTAATTTTTGTAATTTTATTTCCCATCGTTTTTAGGATTTTCATTCCGCCACCTAAAGTTCCTAAAGCAATTGCAGAGAAACACATAATCGGAACCCAATCGTGAATATCAGTACTACTTGTTGTGATGAACCAATGCTTCCAATTGAAAACATCATTCAAAATCCAATCATTCATATCCGTATTAACAATTGCAGTTTGATTAGCAAGTAAAGCAAACGTGATCACTCCCATTACTTTTTGAGAATCATTCAAACCATGACCAATACTCAACATCGCAGAAGAAACTAATTGCAATTTCTTGAACCAAGCATCTGCTTTATGTGGTTTTGCATTTCGACAAAGATTCAGCGTGATGATGTAAATAACATTACCAGCGACTAAACCAATAATTGGTGCAACCAAAATAAAAGCGATAATCGTTAAGATAATCGTACTGTTAATAGCAGAAAAATCATAACCTGTTGCAGCTAATGCACCTCCAGCTAAACCACCAATCAAGGTGTGAGATGAAGAGGAAGGGATTCCTAATTTCCAAGTTAAAATATTCCAAGTGATTGCTGCAGAAAGCGCCGCCATAACAACGATAGATGGATTGGATCCAAATGCGACGACAACATCTTCTTTAATAATTTTTGCGATTGTGTCTGCAACTCCGAATTCTCCAATGATAAATTTAGCAATGAAGAAAGCAACAAAATTGAAGAATGCAGCCCATATAACGGCTTGAATAGGAGTTAAAACCTTTGTAGTAACAACCGTTGCAATAGAGTTTGCGGCATCGTGAAAACCATTTAAGAAATCAAATAAAATGGCTAAGCCGATAATGATAAATAATACAGTTAATTGCATGGCGCAAATTTAAAACTTTATTAAACTTATCATTTATCAATTTCGAAAATTATTTCAAAAATAAAAAAGGAGCTTATAAAAGCTCCTAAATATGAATGATATTGATTGTTATTTTTAAACAAATAATGTTACGATGTAGTAGATTAATGCAGCTAATAATGCTGAGACTGGAATGGTAAGAACCCAAGCCCAAAGTAAACTAATTGTTACTCCCCAACGAACTGCAGAT
Source organism: Empedobacter sp. UBA7611 (assembly GCF_002484365.1). NCBI lineage: Bacteria > Pseudomonadati > Bacteroidota > Flavobacteriia > Flavobacteriales > Weeksellaceae > Empedobacter > Empedobacter sp. UBA7611. The sequence continues at coordinate 1,534 of NZ_DLJR01000073.1, read as the reverse complement.
ACACGTTTCGTTAAACCTACACCAATAATAGAACCTGTAATTGTATGCGTTGTAGAAACTGGAATTCCGAAATGCTCAGAAATATAAAGCGTCATTGCTCCTGAAGTTTCAGCAACTACACCTTCTAATGGTGTTACTTTTGTAATTTTAGAACCCATTGTTTTGATGATTTTCCATCCACCACCCATTGTACCTAATGCGATAACAACAAACGATGTAATAGGAACCCACATCCAATGCGCTACGAAATATTGGAATTTATCTTCCGCTTGTACATAAGCTGGGTCAAAATCGACATTCATGTGATAGAAGATAACCGCAGCTCCAATAATACCCATTACCTTTTGCGCATCATTCATACCGTGTCCTAAAGAGAAAAGGGCAGAAGAAACTAATTGTAATTTTTTGAACCACCATTCTGCTTTTGCAGGTTTGGCTCTTTTACAAATATGCAGCGTGATGATGGTTAATATCGAGGCGATAATCATACCAATTAATGGCGCTAATACGATAAAGCAAACAATTGGAATTACTTTTTTGTAAACAATTACATCTTCTCCACCGGCAGAAAAACCACCAGCGTGAGCTAATGCTGCTCCAATAAAACCACCAATTAATGTATGAGAAGAAGAAGAGGGAATACCAAACTTCCATGTTAATAAGTTCCAAGAAATTGCAGCGATAATTCCAGCTAAAATAACTTCTAGTGTAATAAAATGCTCGTTAACCGACTTTGCAATAGTGTTACCAATCTTAAATTCTCCAATCCAATAAACTGAAATAAAGTAAGCAGCAAAGTTGAATGCGGCAGCCCAAAGTACAGCTTGAAAAGGCGTTAAAACCTTAGTTGCAACAATTGTAGCAATTGAGTTTGCGGCGTCGTGAAAACCATTAATATAATCAAAAACAAAAGCTAAGACGATAATAGTAATCAATAACATTCCTGGCGTAGACGATAACATGCTCGAAAACGCTGAAAAAAAATCTGTCATAATCTTTTAGATTAAGTTTTGGTTATGAATGTTTTACCGCTACAGCTTCCAATACGTTAGCAACACTTTTACACTTGTCTGTTGCAGATTCTAATGAAGATAAAACCTCCTTATACTTGATGATATTTTTAACATCAGTTTCGTTTTCGAAAATTTCCTGAACTGCTTTATCAAAAATACGATCCGATTTATTTTCTAATTTATTGATTCGTTCACATATTTCGTAAATACGATTTACGTTTCTCAAATCTTTCAATTGCTCAATTCCTTCACCGATTAATTGACAAGCCTCTAAGTTAACAGCTGTAATTTTGCGGATAGATTTTGTAATTTTATCTACTTGATAAATATTGATACGATTCGCTGCTCCATTTAAATTATCTGCAACATAATCGATAGATTTTACTAATTGATAAATATCTTCTCTGTCAAAAGGTGTGATAAAGTTTTTGCTTAACTCTAAATTTGTTTTTTGAGTAAGATATTCAATTTTACTTTCTATTTTAGAAATTTGAGCTATATAATCTTCACGTTCTTCTAAT
>NZ_DLJR01000081.1:23072-55251 GCF_002484365.1 Empedobacter sp. UBA7611 | reverse complement strand
TTAGCAACTTGAAACCGCCTTGACTATCGTTATTAGACGTTTGAGTCGCTATTCCTATAATTTTCAACTTATTCATTTTTAAAGTTTTTAAAATCCTAAAATCATTTTCGCAATCGAAAAGTAAATCAACAAACCAAAAATATCATTACTTGTTGTGATAAATGGACCTGTCGCAATCGCAGGATCAACACCATATTTATGCAACATAATTGGAATAAATGTCCCAATCAAACTTGCCAAAATCATCACAATAACTAAAGCTAATACAATGGTTGAGGAAATTTCGTAACTCGTACTCATTAAGAAATGTGTCGCCAATAAAAGTACAAAAGCTAATAATGTACTGTTTAATAAAGCCAATAACATTTCTTTTCCTAATCTTTTCCAAATAGAACCCGAAATATTACTATTCGCCAAACCTTGCACAATAATAGCAGAAGATTGCACACCTACATTTCCTGCCATGGCAGCAACAAGCGGCGTAAAAAAGAATAATTGCGGATACAAATTCATCGCATCGCTAAAACTTTGCGACACATTAACTGCAACAAAACTACCTACCAAAGCCAATAAAAGCCAAGGTAAACGAGCGCGAGTTAATTTCAATATATTATCATCAGAGTCGACATTTTGAGTAATCCCGGCTGCTAATTGATAATTTTCTTCAGCTTCTTCACGAATCACATCAATCACATCATCCACCGTAATTACACCTACCAAACGCGTTAACTCGTCCACTACAGGCACTTCGTACAAATCATATTTTTCGATTACTTTCGCAACCTCCATATCTTTTGTATAGGTCTTTACATATTGGATCTTTTCATTGTAAACATCTGCCACTTTAGTGTTCGCAGAAGTTGTCAACAAACGCTTTAAACTCAATGTTCCAAGTAATTTTTCATCTTCATCAACTACATAAATCGAGAAAACTTCTTCTAAATCCTCAGCTTGTTTTCGCATTTGTTTTACCGCTGTGATTACCGACCAATCTTTGTTAACTTTTATCAACTCTTTTCCCATCAAACCTCCAGCCGTATCTTCGTCATAGCGCAAAAGATCTACAATTTCACGGGCATGTTCTTGGTCTTCTAATTGTGCAATTACCTCATCTTTCTTTTCATCAGAAAGTTCATTGATAACGTCAACTGCATCATCGGTATCCATCTCATTGATGACATCTTCGGCAATTTCTTTTGCAGTAAGCGTTTTCAGGAATTTGCGTCGATCATCTTCTTCTAATTCAAGAAGGATATCAGCAGAAATTTCATTATCGAGTAAATCAATTACAAAAGACTGTTCTTTGGTCGAAAGCTCATCAAACAATTCAGCAATATCAGCAGGGTGCAAATCTTGCAACATCTCCTTAACTGCTTTTGCATTTTGCTGATTAATACTTTCGTTTAAATGTTCAATAAAATCTTTTGTAATTTTTACCTCCATAATCTATTTCATTCTTTTCGTTAACTCAATAAAATCTTCGACAGATAATTGTTCTGCGCGCATATTCAAAAACTCGTGATCATTTAAATCCTCAGGAATCCCCAAAGCTTTCAACGAATTACGAAGCGTTTTTCTTCTTTGTCCAAAACCAGCTTTTACCACTTGAAAAAATCGTTTCTGTTCAACTCCTTCAATTTCTGTTCGGTAGCGTTTCATAATAATAACGCCCGATTTCACCTTTGGTGGTGGTGTAAAAACGTGTTCTGGAACAGTGAACAAATATTCACAATGATAATACGCTTGAGCTAAAACAGAAAGTATACCATAATCTTTTGTACCTTTTTTTGATGCAATACGTTCGGCAACTTCTTTCTGAAACATTCCACAAACTTCGGGAACAGTGTAACGCTCTTCTAAAGCTTTAAAAATAATTTGCGAAGATATATTATACGGAAAATTTCCTAAAATAGCAATTTGTTCATCAAACTTTGATGAAAAGTCCATTTTCAAGAAATCTTCGGAATGAATTTTAAATCCTGGGTAAAATGGTTGATAATATTCTTTTAAATATTCGACTGATTCTGTATCAATCTCCACAACCTCTATATTTTTCTTTGCTTGTAAAATATATTTTGTCAACACGCCCATTCCTGGACCAATTTCTAAGACACGATCATAGCCTTCCCAAGTTAACCCTTCGGCGATGTCTCGTGCAATATTTTCGTCATTCAAAAAATGCTGACCTAAATGTTTTTTAGCTTTTACTTTCAAAAATTCTAAATTTTAAGTTTTCTTTAACCAACTTACCGTAGAATATATACGGAATATCTTTCTTGCGAAATAAGTTTTTTTTATCTTAGCCCCAAAATTAACCCAAATGTCAAAAACGAACGATAAATTTGAGAAAAAAAGACTGCGATCTTCAAACATCACTGTTGTGATTAGTATTTCGCTTGTTTTATTTCTATTAGGTATTTTCGGCTTAATTGTCATTAATGCACAAAGTTACGCAGAACATCTAAAAAGAGAGTTAAAAATCGAGGCATATTTTAAAGATGTCGAAGATCCAAAATTAAAAGATAAGGAGCTTGATTTACAGAAATCTTATATCGATTCGTTGAAAGTGAAGTATCCTTTTGTTGAAGCTACACAGTATATCAGCAAAGAGGATGCAGCTAAAATTGCGAAAAAAGATTTGGGTACGGATGGTAGTGATTTCTTCGAAGAAAGTATTTTCCCTGCATCAGTTCAAATCACATTGAACCCTGCATTAATACAATCTGTTGAACAAATTGATTCTATTAATAAGGTATTGGCTAAAAATCCTATTGTAGACGAAGTAAAAAGTGACAAAGAAGCGATGGTAACGATTTATCACAGCATCAACAAAATTACTTTCTGGATTATGATTTTTGCTGTTATTTTCTTAGTAATCGTTGTTGTATTAATCAACAACTCTATCCGTCTGAAAATTTACGCAAAACGTTTCAGCATCAAAACGATGCAATTAGTTGGTGCGCGTAGACGTTTTATTGTAAAACCTTTCTTGATAGAAGCCGCAGTTTTAGGTTTCTTAGCAGCATTTATTGCAGCTGTAGGATTAGGTTTCTTATGGTACATTTTAGCAACAAAAGTTGGCTTAGTACTTTGGAATCCAAGCTTCACTCCACTTATTATTATCTTAATTGGAATTGGAGTTGTTATTGCCGTTTTCAGTACATTGTTTGCTGCTTGGCGTTATTTAAGATTAAAAACTGATCAACTTTATTAATGAAATCAAATTCTATCGATACAACAAAAAAATCAGCATCTACAAATGATGCTGGTTTTACTTTTTTATTCGGAAAAAGAAATTACATTTTCATGGCAATTGGTGTTGCACTAATTGGTCTTGGATTTTTATTAATGACAGGACACGATGCCAACACAAGACCAGATGGAACGTGGGATGCAAATTATTGGAACGACGAAATCTATTCTTTTCGTAGAATTAGATTAGCGCCATTTTTAGTTGTCGTTGGTTTCATCGTCGAGATTTATGCCATTTTAATCAATCCGAATAAAGAAAAATAATGAATACTTTACAAGCAATTATAATTGCTATAATAGAAGGTCTTACCGAATATTTACCAATTTCTTCTACAGCACACATGGGATTCACAGCAGCTTTGATGGGAATGCCAGAAAGCGAATTCTTAAAAATGTTTCAAGTTTCGATACAATTTGGAGCAATTTTATCAATCGTAGTTTTATATTGGAAAAAATTCTTTGACTTCAAAAATTTCAATTTCAATTTTTATATCAAATTAGCTTGTGCGGTTGTTCCTGCACTTATTTTAGGAAAACTATTCGATGATAAAATCGAGGCTGTTTTAGGAAATCAAGTTGCTATTTCTGGAATGTTAGTTTTCGGAGGAATCATTTTATTATTTGTAGATAAATGGTTCAAAAATCCTAAAATTAATGATGAAAAAGACATCACATTAAAACAAGCAATTATCATTGGTTTTTGGCAATGTTTGGCGATGATGCCTGGAACTTCTCGTTCTGCCGCTTCTATTATTGGTGGTATGACACAAGGTTTATCGCGTAAAGCAGCTGCAGAATTTTCATTCTTTTTAGCGGTTCCGACAATGTTAGCGGTTACAGTTTATTCTATTTTTGTTAAAACTTGGGGAGAAGATACTGCAACACCAATGAAAGGTTATGAAATGATTTTACAAGATCAAAACCATATTATATTATTCTTAATTGGAAATGTTGTAGCATTTATTGTAGCATTAATCGCAGTGAAAACATTTATCGCAGTTTTAACAAAATATGGTTTCAAATTTTGGGGGTGGTACAGAATAATCATCGGAATTATTTTATTGATTTATTTCTCATATAATTCTCCAACACAAGCAGAAAAAGACAATGCCGCTTCAGTAGAAACTACAATGATTCAGCACAAATAAGATGAATGTAGAAAAAATACAAGAAGGTCACGTTTTTTTGATTGATAAACCACTTGATTGGACATCTTTTGATGTTGTAAATAAGATTCGTTGGAACATTAGAAAAGCATATAACTTAAAGAAAATAAAAGTTGGACATGCTGGGACTTTAGATCCAAAAGCTACTGGACTTTTATTGGTTTGTACAGGGAAATGGACAAAACGCATTGATGAATTTCAGGCGCAAGAAAAGACTTATACTGGTACAATTAAATTAGGTGTTACAACGCCTACCTATGATTTAGAATCGGAAGAAAATGAAACTTTTCCGACAAATCATATCACAGAAGAAATTATTCGCGAAGCAACAAAACAATTTGTTGGAGAAATTGAACAATTTCCGCCAATGCATTCAGCGGTAAAAGTAGATGGAAAACGTTTATATGAATTAGCTCGCGAAGGTCAAGAAATAGAACGTAAAGCACGTAAAATAACGATTCACGATTTTAAAATTACAAAAATAGATTTACCTTTTGTCGATTTTGAAGTGAATTGTAGCAAAGGAACCTACATTCGTTCTTTGGCTTTTGATTTTGGAAAAGCAGTCAATTCTGGTGGATATTTAACAGCACTTCGTCGTACAAAAATTGGCGAATTTGATGTCATCAATGCTGAAAATTTCGCTTTAGAAAAAAGTTATTTCGAAGAAGAAAGCACAACAGAAGAAGTATAAAATTAGAAAAGCTTGGACAAATGTTCAAGCTTTTTTTTAGTTATAAAGTGATTAATACTTTATTTATTTCGTCGCTCACTAATTTTGGCTTTTGCATCACCATAATATGTGTTCCGCCTTCTATTTGTATTGCATCTTTAATATATTCAATCGGAAAAACAATATCTTTTGTACCATGAATATGTGTAATATTTTCTTCGTGATAAGCTGTAGAATGTTCCCAATTTACAATCTTATGAATCGACCAACTTAAATATTCTTTGTTTCGAAACTCAAAAATATCATCGATATTATCTTTATCACGATCCGTATAATACAATTTTCGCATCATCATGTACGAAAATGTTCGATCCGAAGTTAAGAAACTCATCGGAATTATTTTATGTGCATTAATAGAAGCCGAAAATCGAAATAACTTCGGAAGCTCTGCCCTACTCTTCACTGTCGAAATCAGAAATGTATGTTTTGGATTGATAAAACGATTCATTTCCTGCACAATTATTCCACCAAAAGATAATCCCATCAAAAGAAAATCTTCTGTGGGATTTATTTTATCTAACAATCTTTCGGTATAATGAGCCAAAGTTTCATCTTTCTCTGGATCTAACCAAGGAATATAAACTTGCTCAAAATCTTGTTCCAAGCGTAGATTTCGAAAAGCATTTGCATTTGCACCTAATCCACTTACTTGATAAATTTTCATACCTTAATTTATAATATATCTTTTTTCTTTGAGTAATCTGTTGGACGAACCCCGATTACTTTTTGGAATGTATTACTAAACGTTGGTAAACTATTGTAACCAACCATTGTCGAAATTTCACTGATTGAATACGTATTATCAATTAATAATTGTAAAGCGCGTAACATTCTCAAAATCGTAAAATATTGAACAAATGTCATATTCAAATCTTTTTGAAATAATCGTGATAATGATCGTTCAGAGAAACCGAATTCGGCTGTAATTTTCTTCATTGTAATCGAAGAATCCATATTATCATCTAAGAATTGAACGATTTTTTTCAGACGTTCATCGTGTGGTAATGGAAGAGCTAATCGTAAACTACTTTTGCTTACTTTAGGTAATATTTCTTTAAAAGCTTGTGCGATTACATATTCGCTTCTGTTTTCTGGAACAATATCTCCTTTCCATTGGTTAGAAAATAATAAAAGTTCTAACAATAATCCATCAGCAGGATAGATTCCTACTTTTTTATAAAACGAATTATCACTTTCATTAATAGGGAAATATAAATTTCTCATAATCACCTCTGGTGTATTTGGGTGTATACTATGTTCCACATGAGGCGGTATCCACATATAGTGTCTTGCAGGTAAATAAAAGGTATCTTTTCCTATTTTTACATAAACTATTCCTCCCTCACAATAAAGAAATTGCGCTTTGTTATGTTTATGTTCTACCACGTATGCTTCCGAAATTTCCTTATGGTAACAGAAAATTGAGGTTGGTAATTTGTCAATTTCGGTTAGGTAATATCGTGTTTCGAACTTATTATCCAAATGTATATTCATAGTTTCTTTAATCTGCGAACTAATATAATAATTTATTTGATATAATGTATAATGTACACAAATAAAAGTGTCTGAAATGAATAATTATTTGACTATTTTTGATATTAACTTTTTATTAATTAGTCCAATATTTGTAATTCCCTCCGTTCAGAAGGGAACAATTATTGAATAGTATTAGAAAGAAAAAGTTGCATTATGTTGGAAAGAATAAAATTAACTGACTTACAGTCAAAAGTAATGACAGCAGAGGAGTCTGCCAAATTTTTTGAAGATGGAATGACTGTTGGTTCTAGTGGTTTTACAAGAGGAGGCGATACAAAAGTTGTATTAAAAGCTGTTGCGGAGCGTGCCAAATCTGAAAATTTAAAAATCACTTTAGTAACAGGAGCTTCATTAGGACATGGTACAGACGCAGCTTTAGTAGAAAGTGGAGCATTAAAAAAACGTTTACCATTCCAAGTAGACACTGTAATGCGTAAAAATATAAATGCAGGTAATGTTTTATTTATCGATCAGCATTTAGGAGAAACTGCTGAACATATTTTAGATGGACAATTTAAAATTAATTTAGGTATTTTAGAAGTTGCTGAAATTTTAGAAGATGGTTCTTTAGTACCTACAACTTCTATCGGTAATAATGCAGAAATTGCTGCAAATGCAGACAAATTAATCATTGAGATTAACACGTCTATCCCTACAAATATAAAAGGTATTCACGATATTTATAGTGTAGAAGAATATGGGAAACGTACACCAATTAACATCACTGCTTGTGATACAAAAATTGGAACAGAAACAATAAAAGTAGATCCTTCTAAAATTGTTGGAATTGTTTTTCACGACATTCAAGATGCTCCTGGAGACATTCAACCAGCTGATGAAGCGACTGCTGCAATTGCTCAAAACATTGTGAAATTCTTCGAAAATGAAGTTGAAGAAGGTCGTCTTACAAAATCATTAATGCCATTACAATGTGGTATTGGTAAAGTTGCAAACGCTGTTTTAGGTGGTTTAGAACATTCTGATTTTGAAGATTTAGTAATGTACTCAGAAGTTTTACAAGATTCTACATTTGACTTAATTGATTCTGGAAAAATGAAGTTTGCTTCGGCATCTTCTATGACAGTTTCTCAAGAATGTTATGACCGTGTTATAGGAAACATCGACAATTATAAAGATAAAATTGTTTTACGTCCTCAATCTATTTCTAACTCTGCCGAAGTTATTCGTCGTTTAGGAATTATTGGAATCAATACATCTTTAGAGTGTGATATTTATGGTAACGTAAACTCAACTCATGTTTCTGGTACACACATGATGAATGGTATTGGAGGTTCTGGAGATTTTGCTCGTAATGCATTTATCTCAATCTTTGTTACTGCTTCTATCGCAAAAGGTGGAAATATTTCGTCTATCGTTCCGATGGTTTCTCATCACGATCACACAGAACATGATGTAGATATTATTGTTACAGAGCAAGGTTTAGCCGATTTAAGAGGTTTAGCACCACGCGAAAGAGCTATCGAAATTATCAACAACTGTGTTCATCCAGATTATAAAGGTGAATTATTATCTTATTTCGAAAGAGCTTGTGTAGAAAGAGGTGGTCAAACGCCACATATCTTAGAAGAAGCGTTCTCTTGGCACACAAGATTGAAACAAACAGGTTCTATGAAAAAAGAAGAATTATTAGTTTTGAATCACTAGAATAATAAATAATAAGACTATACTTTTTCAAAAAGCATAATTCAGAATTTCTGAATTGTGCTTTTTTTGTGAAATAATGTAACTTTGTTAGAAGTCTAAGAAACATGAAAAAAATACTTTTAATAACACTACCATTGACAACTTTTTTTGCGTGTCAATCTAATCAAAACGAAAATCAAAATTTAGAACAAATTGATAAAAAATCAGCTCGTGAAGTTGTTTTAACAACAGAAACTAAAGGCGACTCTGTTTTACATATTACCAAACAAAAAATTTGGTCAAACGATTTGATGATTGCAGAAAAAGTAGATACTTTGATTACGCACAAACAATATACACCTACCGATTCTACCAAAATTCCTATTTACGTAACCATTCAATAATCTATCATGAATAAAAGAGAAAAAAGAGCAAGTAAAGTCGTGACTTTAGTGTTAATTTCTTCGGTTCTTAGTTCATGTATGAATCGTGAAGAAGCGCCTGTTACGAACAATGCACAAAAGGTATATATGCGTGCAGATTCTACTGCTCCTTACACAGATGTTACGTCAAATTATGCATCTCATTCTGGTGGTTCGCATCACGGTGGAATGGGTAGTTCGTTGCTTTGGTTTATGGCTTTTCGTAGCTTAACTGGCGGCGGAATAGGCTATGCAAGTCAAGGTTTGCATCAACAATCTAATGTTGGAACAAACGCAGCAAAAGCACAAGCGTATAAAAGTCAAACTGTTCGCGGTGGATTCGGAAAATCTGCTTCTTCTCGTTCAGTTTCATCTTAAACAAATTTTATGCAATTAAAAAGAATAAAAGCTGACGAAAACTGGCAAGAAAGGTTAGAAAATATTGGCTTTGGCTATCATACAGACGAAAATAAACAAACCTATTGGGTAGAAGATTATTATTATTCGATTTCAGAAAAAGAAGCGGATAAATTTTTTGAAGCGACAAACGAATTATGGGAAATGTGCTTGAATGCTGTCGAACATGTGATTCAGAATAATCGTTTGGACGAATTTAAAATTCCAAAATTTATTCAACATTATTTGATTGATACATGGGAAAATGATGCGCCAAGTATTTATGGACGTTTTGATTTTGCTTACGATAATGATCAATTAAAACTATTAGAATTCAATGCTGATACGCCAACTTCTTTGTTCGAATGTGGTGTTGTACAATGGCTTTGGATGGAAAATTATTTTGGAGAAACGAAAGATCAATTCAATTCTGTTCACGATAAATTAATTGAAACATGGAAAATGTTAAAACCTTATTTGAAAGGTGAAACCTTGCATTTTTCTTGCGTGAGAGAATCGTTAGAAGATTTGACGAATATCGAATATATCAGAGATTGTGCAATACAAGCCGGAATTAATACCAAATTAATTTACGTTGACGAAATCGGTTGGAATAATGTCAATTTTGTTGATTTAGAAGAAGAACCAATTACAGATATTTTCAAGCTTTATCCGTGGGAATGGATGATGAACGAGTTGTTTGCATACAACATCAAAAATGATGAAATCAACGCAAATTGGATAGAACCTGCTTGGAAAATGATTCTTTCGAACAAAGCTATTTTACCAATTTTATGGGAATTGTATCCAGATCATCCATTATTATTAGAAGCTTATACAGATTCACCAAAAGAGATGAAGAATTATGTCAAAAAACCATTGTTATCACGTGAAGGCGCAAATATAGAAGTTGTAAAAAACGGAACTATTTCGGAGCAAACTTCAGGAGAATATGGTGAAGAAGGTTTTATTTATCAAGCTTTGGCTAATTTACATCATGAAGAAACAGGTTATACCATTATCGGAAGTTGGATTATTGGACAAGAATCATGTGGAATTACGTTCCGCGAAAGTGACCAATTTATTACAACTGATAAAAGTCGTTTTGTCCCGCATATTATTGAGTAAAATATTTAAAACCAAAAAGTCTAATTCCACTTCGAATTAGACTTTTTTTAGTTTAAACAAAATCAAACAATTACCTTAAAAATTGTAAATAGTTTAAAAATTAATAGGTTTCATCATATTTTATTTATAAATTATAAAAAGATTTTATTAAAATGTTTTATCAATTAAAGGTTTAAGAAATAAAACGTTAGATAATTTTTTACGAATCAAAACCAACTAAATACAAACTAAAAAGTAGAAATATGGATTTTTTAGATGATTTGTTTAACTCTTCAACCCTTCCCTCAGAGCGCATTTCGCGTATGCTCGAAGAAGATTTGTTTTGGCAAATTATAGAAAATTCTTTGCTCAATGCCAATAATTTGCAAGATCAAGAAAAGGCTTTGGAACAAGAATTAGAAGATCTAACTGCCGAGGATATTATTGGTTTTCAACTTCGATTAGAGTTCTACTCCTATTCATTACATTCGCCTGAAATATGGTGTGCAGCTTGTATTATGAATGATGATACAGATCCAACACATTTCTATTATTTCAAAAATTGGATTATTTCGCAAGGACAAGAATTGTTTGAAAAGGCAATTTTGAATCCTGATAATTTAGCTGATTATTTTAACGAAGGCTTCAACGAAGATGATTTATATGAATTTGAAGATTTTCATTTAATCGCTGATGATGTTTTCTATGAAAAATTCGAACACAAGATTATTGACTTTGTAAACAAAGAATGTTTTAAATTTTATACAGAAAAATCTCCAAAACCTGAGTTTGATTGGGATGATGAAAATTTAACCAATTTGCAAATCATTTGTCCAAGATTATTCAAAGTTTTTATCGAAGATTATTCTCCAGATGATGACGAAATGGAGGATGATTTTGATGATGAAGACGAGTTTTTATAATGATAATATTTAATACCCATTTTATTCCTTCAAGGGAAGATAGTGCTCTAAGGAAAATTGTCACATTAATTTCAGTAGTTGCCTATTTCTTTTTTATATTAATTGGATATAGCGCATTCAATTATTTTTTAATTTCTGGACATATTATAGTTCAACTTTATTTTATAATTAGTAATAGTAAAGAGTCTTATGAGTTTAATAACAACAAACTTATTTATACTAATTTAGTATATAAGAAAGCGATAGATTTCACAAGCTATAGTATTACAAACGGTGAATATAAAGATTCTTATAAAAAGAAATCTAATGGACAATTAATTCAATTGTATGCTGATAATAAAATAGTTTGTCGTATTAAAGAAGTTCATAATAAATATGTGTTTGATGAGAGATTCTATCTTATTTAAAAACTAATTATCCTGAAATAAAAAAGAATGAAGATTTTGAAATAAGTTTTGTAGAAAAAGAATATATTATAATTACATCATTGATTTTCTCCTCTTTAATAATATTTATTTTATCTTTTAGCATAGAAAATTATCAGCCTGATAAAATACAAGAATACAAAACCATTAAAGGTCATATGGCTTATCAGCCAGAAATAGATTTTAGTGGAAAAAGGAAAAATCGAAAAGAATATTTAATCTTTAAATTAAAAGAATATCCTCAAATAAATTTCAATTTACAATATGAAAATTTCAATAAAATTAATGGATATGAATTTGTTAAAACAAATCATCAAAATAATTTGATTGAATTCGAAATTTTTAAAGAGGATAATGATTACAAAATCAAAAAACTGGCACAACCTTATTTTTATTCTCATTTAAATAATAAGAAAATAATATCAATACAAGCTTTAAAATATCAAAATAAAGAGTTAATACAAATCGATTTTTCAAATAAATTTCAAGGGCGATTTGATTTATTACTAATGTGTTTAGGAGTATTATTGATTGTATTGATTACATATAATATTTATTGCATAACAAGAATTTTAAAATAAAAAAAGGAACTCAAATTTGAGTTCCTTTACTATTTTGATTAAGAATATTCTTATCCTAAAACTTTTGCAACTGTAGCTCCAATATCAGCAGGAGATGCAACAACGTGGATTCCACATTCTTCCATAATTGCCATTTTAGCTTGTGCTGTATCATCAGCTCCACCAACGATAGCTCCAGCGTGTCCCATTGTACGACCTTTTGGTGCAGTTTGTCCTGCAATAAATCCTACAACTGGTTTAGTTCCATTTACTTTAATCCAACGAGCAGCCTCAGCTTCTAATTGTCCACCAATTTCACCAATCATTACGATACACTCAGTTTCTGGGTCATTCATAAATAATTCAACAGCTTCTTTCGTTGTAGTTCCAATAATTGGGTCTCCTCCAATTCCGATTGCTGTAGAAATTCCGTAACCAGCTTTTACAACTTGGTCAGCAGCTTCGTAAGTTAAAGTTCCTGATTTAGAAACGATACCAACTTTACCTTTTTTGAAAATGAAACCTGGCATAATACCAACTTTTGCTTCCTCAGAAGTGATAACACCAGGACAGTTAGGTCCGATTAATGTTACATCTCTTTGATCAACATACGCTTGTACTTTTACCATATCTTCTACTGGAATACCTTCTGTAATACAAATAATTACTTTGATACCTGCTTCTGCAGCTTCCATTACAGCGTCAGCAGCGAATGCTGGTGGAACGAAAATAATAGAAACGTCTGCTCCTGCTTGATCAACAGCGTCTTTTACTGTGTTAAAAATTGGTAACCCTAAGTGAGTTTGTCCTCCTTTCCCTGGAGTTACACCACCTACTACTTGTGTTCCATATTCAATCATTTGCTCAGCATGAAAAGTTCCTTCTTTCCCTGTGAAACCTTGAACGATTATTTTTGAATCTTTGTTTACTAATACAGACATTGTGATTTTTAATTTACACAAATATAAAAGGAGTTTTGCATTTTAAAAAATATTCAATGTAAAAAATACACTAAATCTTTATTGGAATAGGACAAAAAAGGATAAGATATTTATCATAAAAAAGCCGACCAAACGGTCGGCTATAAAATATTTTCTATAGATAATTTTATTTTCTCTTGTAATCGCGAACCATTATCTCTGTGACAGCCATTTTTTTATACAATCCTCGAGCCTCTTCAGCTGGATAACCAAAATATGTTTTTCCTCCTTCCAGAGATTTACTAACTCCTGCTTGTGCTAATAATACCGCTTTTGTACCGATTGTTACACCACTTGTAATCCCAACTTGTCCCCAAATAGAAACTTCGTCTTCTACATTTACACAACCAGCAATTCCAACTTGCGAAGCAATCAAACATTTTTTACCAATAATTGTATCGTGACCAATCTGAATTAAATTATCCATTATTGTTCCTTCACCAATAATTGTAGAAGCAGAAACTCCTCTATCTATCGTACAATTCGCACCAATTTCTACATTATTTTCGATGATAACATTTCCGACAGATTTTAAACGATCAAAACCTGTTTCACGGTTTTTGTAGTAAAATGCATCAGCTCCTAAAACTGTTCCCGAACGAATAATTACATTATCTCCGATAATTGCATAATCATTGATTGAAACATTAGAATGAATCACACAATTTTTTCCAATTTTGACATGATTTCCTATAAATGCGCCTGGCTGAATAATTGTTCCTTCACCTATTTCTGCAGAATCAGAAATTTGTTTTGTAGCAGCTTCAAACGCCATAAAATGTTGTCCAATTTTGACAAAATCACGGAAAGGATCATCAGAAATCAACAAAGCTTTTCCTTCTGGACAATCAACTTCTTTGTTAATCAAAACAATTGTTGCATTCGATTGTAGCGCTTTATCATAATATTTTGGATGATCAACAAAAACAATATCTCCCGCTTCTACACGGTGAATTTCATTGATTCCTTCTACTGGAAAATTTTCGTCTCCAATAAATTTCGCATCGATAATTGATGCTATATCTTTTAATTGATGTGTTTGTGGAAATTTCATCTTTCTCTCCTTTTAAAAAGTCTACAAATATAAAAATAAAAAAGCTGTCAAAAAATGACAGCTTTAATGATTTATGAATTGAATTTCATTATTTTTTCTTGAAAACCATTGTTTTAACATCATTTGCAAACAAAACTAATTTTCCGTCTACAATTTCGTATTTGTTTACATTGTTAAAACGCTCTCCAAAAGCATCAGAATCTACTCCTTGACAAGCCATACGCGTAGTTGCGATGTTTTTTACAGTCAATGAATTGCCAACCGCTACATAAGCTCCTGTCAAATTATTACATCCATCATTACCAGAAACTTTGTTATTTTGGAATGTTAATGTAGGTTTTTGATTTGGAAAACGATCATCTAATGATTTTGCACTTCTATCTTTACCAATAAATTCTTCTAATTCCCAAGAACCTGCTAAAGTACCAGGACGAACAAAAGTCATGATGACAATATCTCCTTGAATTAATAATAATTTATTATCTGAAATAGAGTATTTTAATTTTCCGTTTAATTTTGAACTGAAATTAGAATCTTCTACATTTTGACAAGCTTTCATCGTAGACATCATATTACCAAATGTAATTTCATTTCCAGAAATTGTAACTCCTCCATTCAAAGTGTTACAACCATCCGAAGCATTTAACATACTATTCGAAATAAAATTAAGGTAAGGAGTTCCCATTGGATAAGCTTCTGCAATAGAACCTGCCTTCATAAAATTGATTTGGCTCAACTCCCATTTTCCTAAAATAGAGTTGTTATTTGTGTTTTCAGTATTACCTATCACGTTATTAACAGTAGAACAAGATGTTAAAAATCCTGTTGCTAAAATTGCTGCAAAAGATATTTTTAAAATTGTTGATTTCATAAAATTTAATTTCAAGTTTCAGTCTAATATACGAATATCATACAAAATCTCAAAAATGTTAAAATTCGTTTCTACAAAGGTTTTGAAAAGATGAAGCCAAGTAAAGAATTTGTTTTAATTTTGAGAAATAATTTGTTTACACAATTCTCAAAAAATAATTCAATTTGATTTCTCAAAGAACGATAGATATAATTTTCGAAACAGCTCGTGTAGAAGAAGTTGTTGGTGATTTTGTTACCTTAAAACGTGCAGGTTCTAGCTTAAAAGGACTCTCGCCTTTTGGTAATGAAAAGACACCTTCTTTTGTTGTTTCGCCTGCCAAACAAATCTGGAAAGATTTTTCTTCTGGAAGAGGTGGAAATGTTGTGACTTTTTTGATGGAAGTTGAACAATTTACTTATCCAGAAGCGTTGCGATGGCTGGCAAAACGTTATAACATCGAGATTGAAGAAGATGGTGAATATACTTTTGAGCAACAACAAGAAGAAAAAGACCGAGAAAGTTTATATATCTTGACTGATTTTGCGAAGAAATTCTTCACTAATCAATTGCATAATTCGGAAGAAGGAAATTTGATTGGATTAAGTTATTTCCGCGAACGTGGCTTTACCAAAGAAACCATCGACAAATTTGAACTTGGTTATTCGCCAAAACAATGGGATGCTTTTGCTGAATATGCCTTAAAAAATGGTTATTCGAAAGAATTGATTGAAGAAGCTGGTTTAGCAACTTTCAAAGAAGATAATAAGAAATATGACAAGTTTCGCGAGCGTGTAATGTTTCCTATTTATAGTTTTTCGGGACGTACGTTGGGTTTTGGTGGACGAATTTTGCGAAATGATGCCAAAGCAGCAAAATATTTAAACTCTCCCGAAAATAAAATTTACCATAAAAGTAAAACGTTATACGGATTATTTCAGGCGAAACAACACATTACAAAAGCTGATCAATGTTTCTTGGTCGAAGGTTATACAGATGTTTTGTCTTTGCATCAAGCCGGAATTCAAAATGTAGTGGCGAGTTCTGGAACAGCACTTACAAATGAACAAATTCGTTTGATAAAACGTTTGACAGAGAACATCATTGTGATGTACGATGGTGATAATGCTGGTATCAAAGCGTCTTTCCGTGGAATTGATATGATCTTGGAACAAGAAATGAATGTCAAAATTCTTTTGTTACCAGAAGGCGAAGATCCAGATTCGTTTGCGAAAAAACATTCGACAACTGAAATCGAAGCGTATATAAAAGAAAACGCATCTGATTTTATTCGTTTCAAAGCAAATGTTTTGTTGGAAGATGCGAAGAATGATCCTATCAAAAAAGCTGAATTAATCAGAGAAATTGTCAAATCGATTTCGCTTATTCCGAATATTATCAAGCAAGAAGTTTACATTGCAGAAACTTCTAAAATAATGGAAATTCGAGAAGAAGTTTTGTTCAAAGAATTGGCTCAATTGCAAAATTCTGGCGATAAATCGACTTTTTCGTCTTCTCATATTACCGATAATGCGCGAACTAAAAAACCTGCTATTTCGGTTGTTCCGTCTACAAAAGAAGTCATCAATGTTCAGCAAACTGTAGAAAATGAAATCATTAAGTTGATTATGCAATTTGGTGATTTAGAAGTTGATTTGAAGAACGAGAACAACGAGCTATATAAAACAACAGTTAACCAAGAAATCATTTCTCAATTTGATGAAAACGAGTTAAGTTTGAGTAATCCACTTTATCAATCTATTTTAGAAGAAGTGAAAGTTGGTTTGGGAAATGATGAATTGCGAACAGGAACTTATTTTTCTCGATTAACCAATCCAGAAATTGTACAGCTTGCTTCGGAAATGATGTTAGAAAAACATAGTTTAAGCGAAAACTGGACAGTAAAGCAAGGCATCAACATTAAGAAAAAAGAAGAATTTGTGCACAAAGATTTATTTGATGTTTTACTTCGCTTCAAAATTATTTACATAGATAATGTGATTAAAGAATTGATGCATCAAACAAAAAATCCTGAATTATCAATCGAAGAAACGAGTCAAATTCTTCAACAAATTATGCATTTTACTGGATTAAAAAATATCTTAAATCAACATCTTAATCGCATCATTTAATTTAACATTTACTTGTTAAAAGATTAAAATGTTGATTAATAAATATTTACGCAATAATTGTAAATAATTCTTAAAAATTTTAATAAGTAACTATATTTTTAACTTATAGTTAACAATTCTTTCTAAAGCTACTAAACATAGACATTTAGGTATCTTTTCTTTTCTAAAAAACATTAGAAAAAACTATGCATGTACAAACAAAATCTATTATGCTTATTTTAGATAAAGATTCAGAAAGAACTAAAGAATGACAAAGAATATTTTAACATTATTAGTAATGCTGATGATTATCCCAATGGCTCAAGCTAAAGGAAAATCAAACTTTTCAATAGAAAATCCGTTACCAGTTGCTATAACTAAAAATTTGAAACTTAATTTAATCAATAAATTTTCAGATTTTAACAAAACAGATAATACTGCGATTTCGGAAATTGTTGAAAAAGCTGGAAAAAAAGTAAGTGGAATTGTATCATGGTATGCTGATAAATTTCACGGTAAAAAAACTTCTAGTGGCGAGTTATATAACAAAAATAACTTAACTGCAGCCCACAAAACTTTACCATTCGGTACAAAAGTCAAAGTAACCAATACAAGTAATGGAAAATCTGTTGTTGTAAAAATAAACGATAGAGGACCACATACAAAATCTCGTTTATTGGATTTGAGTAAAGCAGCGTTTACTTCTATAGGTTCTACTAATGCGGGAACATTGAACGTAGAAATGGAAGTTGTAGAGTAAAACAATTTTTAGATATTAAAAAGAAAAGGATTGAACAATGTTCAATCCTTTTTTATTTTAGTCATCATGATGTTTATGATGTCCTTTCTTTTTATAATAATTTCCATTATTTTTCTTTTGTTGACCTGGTGCATATCGTTTTGCAGATTTATCACCATGTACCTTTTTGTGTTGACCTGGTGGTAAGCTACGATGGTCGTCATATCTCACTTCGTATTTCGGATATTTCTTATACTTCTTTTTGTGTTTATGCTGATGCTCTAACCCATATATAGTTGAGAACCATCACACGATACCAAAAATAAAGCAGCGAAAGCAAAAAAGGCAATCAAGTTGATTTTTTTTAATACTGTTAGTTTCATAATCATATTCATTATATTCATTTTGAGATAAGACAATAACCTTACCAAAAAAGACTTTACAATATTTTAATGAATATACTGATTGGAATAGTATTTGAGAATCAATAATTAAACTATTAAAATTATGAAAGAAAAAATCCAATACCGCTACAAAACAACGAACGAAGCTTTAGACGAACTAAAAGAAAATGGTTTTACTATTGACTATAATATCGAAAAAAATCAATTAAAACAAGCCCCTGAAATCTTTGATATCGTATGCATTTATCGTTACGAAGGAATGTCTGATCCTGATGATGAGTCTTCGGTTTATGGTATAATTAATAATCAAAACGGAGACAAAGGTGTTTACGTGGTTGGAAATCTATCAACAGATGACGATGTCGATCATTTCTTGGTTGATTTGGAAATAAAACGTAGAACAATTCAAGAATAAAATAACAATTATTAATCAAATAAAAAAAGCTCGATGCAAATGCATCGAGCTTTTTAGGTTTTATAACATCTTTCTGATTAGAAAGGATATTCATAAATTTTTGATTCGTGGAAGTAAGGGTGACCTTTTGCTTCTAAGTTTAATTTAGAAACTGCATTCATAACTACGAATGTAAATAATCCTCCGATTCCAACTAATGCTCCAATTTCCATTAAACCAAAGTTGTGGAATGGTCCAACTGCTGCAGGCATAATTTGGTTGTAGAAATCCCAGTAGTGTCCAAAGATGATAACGAATCCCATCGCGAAAACGATTTGGTAACGACGTTTCATGCTTGATGAAATTAAAATCAAGAATGGGGCTACTAAGTTAATGATCAACATCCAGAAATATAATGGGTATTGCGCCATACGTTGTTGGAAGTATTGAGCTTCCTCAGGAATGTTTGCGTACCATTGTAACATGAATTGACAGAACCATAAGTAAGACCATAATAATGAGAAACCGAACATGTATTTTGTTAAATCATGTAAGTGGTTATCATTAAATAATGGTAAAGCGTTCTTTCTTTTTAAGTAGATAGAAATAATTGCCATAATAGAAACCGCAGAAACTAAGTATGAAACCATTCCGTACCACATAAATAATGAAGAGAACCAGTGTGGATCTAAAGACATCACGAAATCCCAAGCAAATGCTGCAGAACAAATTGCGAAAATCACTAAGTAAATTACTGATTTTTTGTACAATTGAGCGTACACTTTTAAGTCTCCGTTTGTCTCATCTAATTTGCGTGTTGCGTTTTTAATTACTGGTAACATTAAAGATAATACTACTAAGTAAATAACACAACGTATTAACCAGAAGTTAGGGCTTAACCAAAGTTGAGCTTTGTTTGCCATGTAGATATCATACTTCTCGCTATCAGGATTTATTAAATCAGCATCCATCCAGTGGAATAAGTGATTCATATGAAAATAAGATCCTAAAACGATGATAGCTACAAGTACAGAACCAACTGGTAAAAATGACGCGATAGCCTCCATAACACGAGATACTACCATAGACCAACCAGCGTTAGCTACGAATTGAATACATAAGAAAAACAAAGCAGATGCCGCAATACCAAACGATAAATAAGCTGGTACATAGAAAGCAGCCCAAGGTCTGTTTTTCAATAAATTTGTCAAATGCTCCATGTGTCCAGCATGATCTGTGTTCATAGATGCATAAGAATCTGAAATGTAGTCACCAAAAAATTGAGTTGGGTGAGCTTCAATCAAACCGTTAATATATTCAGTTGAATTAGCAACATCTTGTTGATGTAAGAAAAATCCTATCCCGTAAAGTACAATACCTATAACAGCTAAGATAAGTGATGCATTTTTTAATCTTGGGGAAAATGTATATTGCATAATAATTAACTTATTTTATTATTTATTAGTTGCTGTTTCAGTTTCTGTTGCAGGTTTTGCTTCAGCAGTAGCGTCTCCAGCAGGAGCAGCGGGAGCTGTAGTAGCACCTTTCAAACTCATTACATATTCAGCAACTCTCCAACGGTCTGCAGGAGTCAATTGAGATGCGTAAGAACCCATCGCATTTTTTCCGTACATAATTACATGATAAACAGAACCTACTGTAACATCTCTTTCGCTATAATTAGGAACACCTGAATAAGCTTTAGATTTTACAATTGAACCTTGTCCATCACCAGCTTCACCGTGACAAACTGCACAATTTTGTCCAAACAATAACTTACCTCTTTCTAAGTCTGCAGCTTTGTTAGCCGCATTCAAAGGAGAAACAGTTACTGCTTTTGCTTGTGCATAACCAGCGTTATTGTTTTTGAAAGTCCATGGTAAAATATCACCATCTGTTCTTGCAACAGCACCTTCTACAGATTCTAATGCAGACATATTATGATTTTTACTTAATACAGGAACTTCAGAGTTTTCTTCGTCATGAGGGTAACCAAAAGTTGCCTTTTCATAAGGATCATATGCCGTAGGATAATACATATCTGGCATATATACGATACTTGCGTGACGTTTTTTATCAGAACAAGAAGTGATAATAATACTTCCTAATCCTATAAGTAATGCTATCTTTTTCATTATGCTTCTTGTACTAAATTGTTAACACTTGGTTCTACGACTACATCACCTTTTACAGTTACTTCTTCAGCACCAGTTTCTACAAATACATTTTTGATTTTCTCAACATCAGCTGTTCTGATTTCGATTAAGAATTTATCATCTGTTGTACGTGGATCTGGGTTTTTAGCTTTAGCACCTGGGTACATTTTGTTACGCACTAAGTATGTTAATGACATAAAGTGCGCTGCACAGAATACTGTCAACTCGAACATAATAGGAACGAAAGCTGGCATATTCTCACCCCAAGAAAAAGATGGTTTCCCTCCAATATCTTGAGCCCAGTCATGGTTCATAATAAACCATGTCATCAAAGATGCTAACGTTGTACCAAATGCACCGTAGAAGAAAGCAAGGTCAGAAATACGAGTTTTCTTTAATCCTAAGGCTTTATCTAAACCGTGTACAGGGAAAGGTGTATATACTTCATCTATCGTAATACCTTGTTTACGAATAGATTTTACTGCTTTTAATAAATCATCATCGTCTCCGTAAAGACCATAAACGATTTTAGTGTTCGTGATGCTCATCTTCAGTATGATGTTTTTTATAGCTTTCGCCTGATGATTTCAAAATAGTTTTTAATTCAGATTGTGAAATAACTGGGAATGTACGTGCGTACAATAAGTATAACACAGAAAAGAATCCCATAGTACCTAAGAAGATACCTACGTCTACCCATGAAGGCATAAACATTGTCCAGCTCGATGGTAAATAGTCACGAGATAAGTTGATAACGATAATATCAAAACGCTCGAACCACATACCGATGTTAACTACAATAGAGATAACGAATGTCCAGAAGAAGTTTCTTCTGATTGGACGAATCCATAATAATCCTGGTACTAAAACGTTACAGATAATTAACGCCCAGAATGCCCACCAATAAGGTCCTGTTGCTGCTCCTGGAGAAAAGTATGTAAAGTCTTCGTAACGAGATCCTGAATACCAAGCGATCCATAACTCTGTTAAGTATGCTACTGCAACCATACCACCTGTTACAACGATTACAATATTCATGTACTCGATGTGTTTACGTGTGATATAATCTTCGTAGTGTAAAACTTTACGCATTACACTTAATAATGTTTGTACCATCGCGAAACCAGAGAAAATAGCTCCGGCAACGAAATATGGAGGATATACTGTTGAGTGCCATCCTTTGATTACCGACGTTGCGAAGTCAAAAGATACAATCGTGTGTACCGAGAATACTAATGGTGTACATAAACCAGCTAATACCAAAGATAACTCTTCGAAACGTTGCCAGTGTTTTGCTCCACCACCCCATCCGAATGATAAGATTCCGTAGATTTTCTTAGCGAATGGTTTTGTTGCACGGTCACGTACCATAGCGAAGTCAGGAATTAATCCCATCAACCAGAAAACTGTTGATACAGAGAAATACGTAGAAATCGCGAATACGTCCCATAATAATGGTGAGTTAAAGTTAGGCCATAAAGATCCAAATTGGTTAGGAATTGGGAATACCCAGTACATTAACCATGGACGACCCATGTGAATTACAGGGAATAACGCTGCCTGTACAACGGCGAAGATCGTCATGGCTTCCGCAGAACGGTTAACCGACATTCTCCATTTTTGACGGAATAATAATAAAACGGCTGAGATTAACGTACCAGCGTGACCGATACCTACCCACCATACGAAGTTGGTGATATCCCATCCCCAGTTAATCGTTCTATTCAATCCCCATACACCAATACCAGTTCCTACTGTATAAGCAATTGCTCCAACACCAAAGATGAATGCAACCATTGCTATACTGAAACATGTCCACCACAATTTACTTGCTGGCGTCTCAATTGGACGAGCAATGTCTACTGTGATATCGTGGTAGGTTTTATGTCCTAAAATAAGGGGTTCTCTTACCTGTGATTCGTAATGTGACATATTTGTTTACCTTATTAATTCTTTACTAATTTAATTAAGCTTGTTCTTTTCTGTTTCTAACTTTTACTTGATAGATAACGTTTGGTTTTGTACCAATTTCTTCTAATAAAACATAAGAACGTTTATCTTTTGAAGCTGCTCTTACTTCAGATTTATCATCATTGATATCACCAAATTTCATCGCACCTGTTCCACAAGCAGCAGCACAAGCAGCAGCAGCCATAAACTCTTCGTCTTTAACTACTCTATTCTCTTTCTTAGCTTTTAAGATTGCAGCTTGAGTTTGTTGGATACAGAATGAACATTTCTCAATTACTCCTCGTGTACGTACAACAACGTCTGGGTTAAGTACCATACGACCTAAATCATTGTTCATGTGGAAGTCATATTTGTCATTATTCGCCCAGTTAAACCAGTTGAAACGACGTACTTTGTAAGGACAGTTATTTGCACAATAACGAGTACCAACACAACGGTTATAAGCCATCATGTTTTGACCTTGACGACCATGAGATGTTGCACCTACTGGACACACAGTCTCACAAGGAGCGTGGTTACAGTGTTGACACATTAATGGTTGGAAAATCACATCTGGATTTTCAGCCTCTGGCTTAATTAAACGTGTATATTGTTGTGGTTCGTTATCTGGATCAGATTCTAACGCAACTTTTTGAGTTAATTTTCCATCTTTATCTTGGTAAGTAACATCAGAGTAGTAACGGTCAATTCTTAACCAATACATATCTCTCGACATACGCATTTGCTCTTTACCAACAGTTGGCACGTTGTTTTCTGCTTGACAAGCAATTACACACGCTCCACATCCTGTACAAGAATTCATATCAATTGTTAAATTGAAGTGAGGTCCTGTAGAACGATCAAAACTAGCCCATAAGTCAACTTCACCTACTGGAGAATCTCCTCTCCATGTTGGCATCTTCGCAACTGGATTCCATTCTTGACGATCTGTGTTGATGAAATCTGCTAAAGAAACTTCTCTTGCGATTTCGTAACGTCCCATCAATGTTGGTTGTTGTTGCATGTTAGCAAATTCGTGTTTATCTGAACGAGAAGATTTCTCGATCTTAACATTAGATGCACCTACGTTACCAGTGTATAATGCGAAAGCATTAACCCCTACATTGTTTGCAACTTTACCAGCTTTTGTTCGACCGTAACCGAAAGCTAAACCTACAGTTCCGATTGCTTGACCTGGCTGAATGAATACTGGAACGTTTTCTAAAACTACTCCATTAACAGTTAAGTTTACATACTCACCGTCAAATTGCATTCTTCCGTTTGTAACGTTATAGTTATCTTGAATTTTGATTCCTAATTTTTCCGCATCATTTGGATTAACTGTTAAATAGTTATCCCAAGAGTTACGTGTAATTGGATCTGGTAATTCTTGTAACCAAGGATTATTTGCTTGTGTACCATCACCTAAACCAGCTTTAGAATAGAATTGAATTTCCCATTCTGTTGCTTTAGCTCCAGCTAATTTTGTAGCAGCCGCAGCAGCAACACCAGTGTTAGCATTAAATGCAGAAGTTTCAGTCGCTTCATTATAACCATTGTATAATGCTTTGTTGAAATCTACACCTAATTTTGGTAAAATAGCTGATTCCCAGTTTTGTTTTACATATAAGTAATATGGAGAAACTTTTTGTCTTGTTGCAGAAACCGCCATCACCATAATTGGATCATTTGGATCTTCTACTTCTGTAACTTTAGTAACTCCTGTCATCCATGCGATTAATGAATCTTGGAATTGACGAGAATCAAAAATACGTGGAATTGTTGGTTGTTGTAATGAATATACACCTGTTAATGGGTTGAAATCATTCCAAGACTCTAAACCGTGAGTAACTGGAGCAATAACGTCCATTACTGATGCAGTTTCGTCTAATTTTTCAACTAAACCAACTTTAAGTCCAATGTTTTTAAAAGCTCCTTCAATTTCTTTTGCATTTTTAGCATTGTAAATTGGATTTGTTTGGAAGTTTAATAAAACTCCAACTTGTCCAGCTTTAGCTTCAGCAACAAATTGATTAAATACAGCGTCGTTAGACTCTTTTAATAAAACAGCTTTATCAGAAACTGCAGCTGATCCTAATAATTGGTTAATTGCAAATGCAATTGCGTATGCTTCTTTCGAACCATCTGCCATTACTACAGCTTTAGAACCTTTTGCTGTTAATTCAGCAGCAATAGCTAATGCTTCTTTAGAAGAAGCTGAACCACCTGCTAATTTATTATAAACTTCAGCCAATACTTTTTCAGTATCAGTTGGTTTTAATGGATAACGTGTATCAGCATTTGCTCCTGTTAAAGATAAAACAGATTCTACTTGGATGTGACGCATCATGTTTGCTCCTGGTTTACGAGCAACACCATAATCACCTTCCATTCCACCACCATTGTAATCACCTAAGAAATCTGCGTTGAAAGAAACAACTAATTCAGCATTCTTAAGATCATAGAATGGCAATTCTCTTTTTCCGTAAACTTCTTGCGCTGCGTCTAATGCATTCGTAGAAGAAATTGCATCATAAACAACGTGTTGAGTTGTTGGATATTTTGTTGCAAACTCAGCAATCAACTTTTTAGTTGTTGGTGAAGGTAAAGAAGAAGTTAAAATAACTACTTTTTTCCCTCCTACTGATGCTAATGCTTTTGTTACACGTGCATCAAGCTCTTTCCAAGATGTTGCTTTGAAGTTATCACCTGCGTTTGTTAAAGGTGATTTTATTTTATCAGAATCGTATAATGATAATACAGATGCCTGAACACGTGCATTTGTAGAACCATAATATTTTGCGCCTTTGTTTGCATCAATTCTAATAGGACGACCTTCTCTTGTACGTACTAATACGTTCGCGTAATCGTATCCATCAAAAACTGTTGATGCATAATAAGTAGGTACACCAGGCATAATGTTTTCTGGTTTCACTACATAAGGAACAGATTTTACGATTGGAGCTTCACAGGCTGCTAAAGTAACAGCAGCTGTACTGAACCCTAAAATCTTCAAAAAGTCACGTCGTGAAGTTTGACTATTCTCCATGGCGTTATCATTCCCTAAGAAATTATCTACAGGAATTTCTTCTGCAAATTCGTTGGTAGTTAACTTTTCATTTAATGTATTGTCAGTTAACTCCTCAAAACTTTTCCAGTAATTTTTCTTCGAAGCCATTTATACTCCTCTCTTTTTTATATTAATAATGACATTTACCACACTCTAAACCTCCGATAGCATCAACTGTAATCTTAGTTGCGTCACCGTACTGTTTTTTCAGTTTTTCGTGTAGTTCTGCGTAATATTCTTTGTTATACTCGTTGTCCATATCTACCTCAGTAGTTCTGTGACACTCGATACACCATCCCATTGTGAAATCATTCGCCATTTTTACTTCGTTCATTTCATCAACACGTCCGTGACATGCGAAACAAACTTGGTCTCCTGATCCAATGTTCAATTCTTTAGCATTTGGAATAGTTCCATCTTTAATTGCTTTCTTAATCGCTTTCTCTCCTGCTACAACGTGTTGCGCGTGGCTAAAGAATACGAAATCTGGCATATTGTGGATACGTACCCATTCGATTGGTTTTTGTGGACCATCGTATTTGTTCGTTTCTGGATTCCATCCAATCGCTTTATACATTTTTTGGATTTCTCCTGTATAGAAGTTCTTAACCGCCTCCTCATCAGCGAATTTACCAGAAGTGATTAATTCTTCTTCGAAGTAATCTCCTTTGTATTCTTTGATTGTTTTGTGACAGTTCATACATACGTTTGGTGAAGGAATTCCAGACACTTTACCGTATTTAGCAGAACTGTGACAGTACTGACAGTCGATACCTTGTACACCTGCGTGAACTTTGTGAGAGAAATAAATTGGTTGTTCTGGCTCGTAACCTTTATCAACACCAATTCCCATTAATCCCCAATACACGTTGTACAATGCAAAGAATGCTAATACTGCGATTAACACACCACCAACTTTTTGGTATTTCTGAAAGAATTCAGCAAAAGAAAAAGCTACTCTTTCAGTTTCTGCATTTAATTCCTCTGTAGCTGTCGCTTTAACTAATGCATTAACGCGAACCAAGATCCACAATAATAATACCGCTAAAACAACAAAACCTACTGCAATTACTCCTGAATTAGCTCCACCTCCTTGTGCAGCCTCAGCAGCTTTTTTCGCAGCGGCTTCTTTCTTTTTCGCAGCTTTAGCTTCTTCAAAAGCCTTAACTCCTGCATCAGGATCAGCTGTATATGCTAAAATATTATCAATATCACCTTCTGATAAGTTAGGGAAAGCTAACATTTCAGTGTTATTGTAATCAGCATAAATTTTGTTTGCATACGCATCTCCTGATTCACGCAAAGCTTTGTTGTCCTTAATCCAAGCGTGTAACCACTCTTTTCCAAGTCCAGCTTCTTCTTGTACGCGTTTCTCAACATTACGTAATTCCGGCCCAATTAATTTACCATCAATCTGGTGACATGCAGTACAGTTGGCTTCGAATAATTCGTAACCTTTTCCTGCATCTTGGGCATTTGCTAGGGAGAACGTCGATAGTATTATCGCGCAGCTCCATAAACGTATTCTTTTTAGAAATCTTGCCTTCATTTACTTAAATAATCTCAGTTCGTTGTTTCTTTTAACTCGTTTTTATTTGAACACTTAACTAACAGCAAAAATAGCTTCAATACTTAATAAAATCATAAAGTTTACATACTGAACTTTGTCATTGAGCTTAATTTAAAACGTTTCTAAATTAATTGTTAAAAAATATCACTGTATAAATATTATCTATTTGATTTGATAGAAAAGATTTAGAACAAGAAAAATTACTATTTAACATAATTTAAAAAAATAATCATTGTTGTTTTTATTACAATCTGCCAATCAATTTTACGAAACGACAATAAAATATTTGTTAGTTGAAAAAAATTGGAACAATATTCGTTGTAAGAAAATAAAAGTCTATAAAATTTAATAACTTAATTGTAAAAAGTATATTTGCACAAATTAATTTCATCTTATGAAAAAATTTATCTTTTTATTCCTTATTACTTTTTCTTCTTGCGTTTTTGCTCAAGATAAAATTGATACCGTTCAAATTATCAACAATGGTACATTGAATATGGAAATTGATAGTAGAATAAATAATGTATTAAAAGCAAAAGAAGACGCTGTTTGTAGTTATACCACTACTGTAAAGAAACCGACAGAGAAAAAACCAGTTATACAATCTAATGATCCTTGCGCAGGCACACCACAAGTGAATGGTTTCAAAATTCAGATTTATTATTCGAAAGATAGAAAAGATGCAGAGAAGGTAAGAAATGAATTTGCGCGTTCCTATCCAGACTTATCATCACAAACAGCTTATTTTTCACCAGATTATCGCGTTTTAGTTGGAGATTATTTTACAAGAGCTTCAGCTACGAAAGATATTCGTCGTTTGAAATCAAAATATAATAGTGCATTTTCTATTCCGTTCAAGGTTTTATGTAGAAAAGCAAAATAATATTATTTTATAAAAAGGAAAATGTATCCTTATCACAACAAAATAAAACAACGAATAAAGAATGGTGAATTAATTTCGTTTGAATTTGTAGAAAAATATAAAAATATTTCTCCATGTTTAGTTTTATTTTTCAAAACAGAACCTTTTATACGACCTATTCGCGAGCATCGTTTTTCTGAATATAGACAATTACTAAAAATAGAAAACGATTAACTTCTTTTACAGATTTAAAATTTATTCGAAAACATAAAAAAAGCGTTATCAATAATCTTGGTAACGCTTTTTTATTTTTTAATGGTAATATTTAGTAGTCGATTCATAAGTTAAAATTTAGTTTTTGAGAATAACTCCTCTTCCTTCTATTTCTAACTGAATTAAAATCGATGCTAAATTAGTTTGTACAAATCCTAAATTACCTGCAACTAAAACACCTTTTTCTCCAGTCGAAATTTTCTCGATTCCATAAACACTCGATTCATCTTCGGGGCTCGAATTCCCTTCATAACGATAGATGTAAATAATTCTAAAATCGTGCGGATGATCAATCAAATCACTTTCTAATAAATTAAAATCTTCTTGATATCCTTTTTCAGCAAGTTTACGTAACGCAACACTTGACGTTTCATAATTAAATTGCCTTCTTTCAAACATAAAATTTACTTTTACTTGGTTAATACTTATAAATCTAATCAATTAATAAACAGAAAGTTGTTAAACATTCGTTAAGTATTTAAGTGCATAAAAAAATTAACATACTTAATGACTTATTGTATTCAAAATAAGTTCTTATTTTTGACAAAAAGATACAATGATTTTAGAAAAATTAAACCAAAACGAAGCTAATTTTGCTGATGTTATTGCGCATATTGAAGAAAATTATCTTTATACAGCTTCTGCTTTTGTAAATGGAAATCAGGAAAATGCTGTGGATCAAAATCAAGGAAGTGCGAAGGTTTTTGCTTTTGCAAAATTGAATAATTTCTCTGAAGATGATACCTTAAAATTATTTGCAGAACATTATCAAGCTGTATTAGATTCGCCAGAAGGAACTGATCACAATAATATTCGTCAATTTATGCAAAACGGATGGAAAGGTGTGACATTTGAAAACGAAGTGTTGACAAAAAAATAAACTCAAAAAAAAAACGTCTTACAAAATGTAAGACGTTTTTAATTCAACTAAAAAGGAGCCATAAAACTAATCGTATAATGATCGATGGTTTTTCCCTTCAAATCTTTTAATTCTAAAATAACTGGAACTTTGTAAGATTTCAGTTCTCTTTTAGGAATTTTAATATCTATTAAACCTTGCTTTAATTTTCCTTCATCTATTTGTATATATTGATTTGGTTCTACTAACAAAACAGTTTTTCCACCTTTAAAACCATTTACACGAACAACTAATTTATATGGTTCGTTGGTTTTATTCATCAAACTGTATTGCATTGTATTAATAATATAATCACCTTCTACGACATAATCTTTTCCTGGAACTTGTAGAAACTTCACTTCGACATCACTTCTATTTAACATAAACACCGTCATTGCTCCTATCATTGCAACCAATACAAATGTAAAAGCAATTAATCTTGCAGTAATCTTAAATGATTTTCCTTGTTCGATATTTTCTTCAGAAGCATAACGAATCAATCCTGTCGGAAGATTAATCTTCGTCATAATATCATCACAAGCATCCATACATGCAGTACAGTTTACACATTCTAATTGCGAACCATTTCTAATATCAATTCCAGTAGGACAAACCGCTACACATTGACCACAATCTATACAATCACCTTTTCCTACAGCAATTCGATCTTCTCCTTTTCTAAATTTAGAGCGTCCGTTTGTATTTTCACCTCTTTTGAAATCATACGAAACTTGAATTGTTTTTTTATCAATCAAAACTCCTTGAAATCTTCCGTAAGGACATACCAACGTACAAACCTGCTCACGAAACCAAGCGAAAACAAAATAGAAAAAAATACTAAAAATAAATGTTCCCAATAATAAACCTCCATGCTCTGATGGACCTTCGGTAATTACTTTGATCAATTCATCCATTCCGATGATATATGCCAAAAATATATTCGAAAAGAAAAACGAAATAATGTAAAATATCGTCCACTTTCCTCCTCTTTTCAAAATTTTTTCTTCGTTCCAATCTTGTTTATCCAAACGAATTTGTTTGCTTCTATCACCTTCTATCCAGTATTCAATTTTTCTGAAAACACTTTCCATAAAAATGGTTTGAGGACATAACCATCCGCAAAATAATCGTCCATAAACTGTTGTAAATAATATAATAAAAACAACACTAACAATCATCCCGAAAGCAAGTAAGAAAAAATCTGTTGTAAAAAATGGATAACCAAAAAGAATGAAATTCGTATTGAACACATCAAATTTGAAAATAGGATTTCCATTTGGTAATTTTATAAAGGGTAACCCAACTAATAAAAGCAATAGAACTGAGGAAACAATTGTTCGATAATTAGTGTATCTCCCAGAAGGTTTCTTCGCATACACCCATTTTCGAGTTCCTTTTTTATCCATTGTTGCGACTTCTGTTCTGAATTGCTCATTCTCTTTTTCAAAACCAAGTTGCGTTGAATCTTGTTTTATATCACTCATATACCTTCTACTTAATATCTATGCAAATTTACCGTTACAATCAGGTTAGAGCTTGGCACTATTTATGGTATTTATGGTAATATTTACGGATTGATATAAATCATTAATTTATAAATATTTACCAAATAAAAACATAAACCACCTATTATGAAAAACTTACTAAAGCTACTAGTATTTTCTATTTGTATTTGTATTTGTATTTGTACTTTTTTACAAAAAATATACACAATAAAAATGTGACTCAGTTCGCAATTTATCCAAGATGTGAAGAAAAAACAGATAATTACGTAGAATGTTTTAACATGAAATTGAGTCATGATGTTGAAGAAAGATTATCCAAAATAAAACCTGCTTTAATTAACGAAAATCCTGTAAAAGTGAGTTTTAATATTCCAGTAAACTACAATTTAAAGTAACTACGAATAATATTGTTTTCTAAATTGTTCTGGCGTAAACTCAGTGTATTTTTTGAAGAATTTCACAAAATAAGAAGCATCCTGAAAATTGAGTAAATACGCAATTTCTGTGACCGAAATTTCTTTATTTACCAACAAACGTTTTGCTTCTAAAACAATGCGACTTCTTATTAATTCACCTGCCGAAGTAGCTAACACATCTTTGCAAAGTGCATTCAAATGATTGGGTGTGATGTACAACAATTCGGCATACTCTTTTGGTAATTTTTTGATCTTGAAATTTTGTTCAATAAGTGACTGAAAATTATGCAACAACACCGATTGATAATCGCTTGTTTTGATATTTACGCCTTCCAAACTTCGTTCAATATCAATAAATAAATTCATCAAATGAAAACCAATTTTTAAATTCGAGAATTGATTATTTTCTTGATTTTCATTTATCATTTCTTCAAAATAACTTGAAATTTTTTCTTGTACATCTGGCGAAATTTCAACCACATGATCTTTCACCAAAATAGATTGTAAAAATCTAAATTTCTGTAAAATGGAAGAATTAATTCCAATCCAATCGAAAAAATTATCAAAGAAATTCACGACAAATCCATCATATTCTTCCTTAAAATACCATTGATGCACTTGCCCTGGTTTCATAAAATACATTGTTCCAGATTTTGCCTCAAATTTCTCAAAATCGATCAAATGCTCGCCACTACCTTCTGTAAAATAGACCAAATGGTAATAATTATGACTGTGAACTTCCTGTAAATGTGGATTACTATCAACATAACCTCTAAAACGATC
>NZ_DLJR01000081.1:250-22976 GCF_002484365.1 Empedobacter sp. UBA7611 | reverse complement strand
TGTGTCATTTTAAAATACATCGAAGATAAATTAAAGGAAATTCATGACGAAAATGCTAAAATAGGCGATTATGTCGATTTTATTGCAGGTACAAGTACTGGTGCTTTAATCGCTTCTTTGTTGTTATCGCCTTCGGAAGATAATCCTAAAAAAGCAA
This sequence comes from Empedobacter sp. UBA7611, assembly GCF_002484365.1. Lineage (NCBI taxonomy): Bacteria > Pseudomonadati > Bacteroidota > Flavobacteriia > Flavobacteriales > Weeksellaceae > Empedobacter > Empedobacter sp. UBA7611. Next base: position 22,819 of record NZ_DLJR01000081.1, on the reverse strand, counting down.
AACACTCGATTACAGATGCGTTGAATATTTATTTGGGAGAAGGAAAAAATATTTTCTCAAAAACATTCTGGACAATTCTCAATAATCCGTTGAGTGTGCTGAAAGATAATTTACCAACACTTGTATTGGAAGAGCAATTAAAAATCGTTTTTGGAGAGACAGAGTTAAAAGATTTGATTCGTCCTTGCGCAATAGTTTCTTATGATACTGAGCATCAAAAACCAAAAATTTTCAATTCGATTGATGGAATTTCTCCTTTCCGAAATTTTTATGTAAAAGATATTTGTCGTGCTTCATCAGCTGCGCCAACTTATTTTGAACCTGCAAAAATAAAATCATTCGCTGATCAAGAATTTAGTTGTATTGATGGTGGTGTTTTTGCAAACAATCCGACTTTTGTTGGTTTTATCGAAACGCAAAAAATAAATTTCAATAAATACTTCAAAGATGAATTAAAGTATAATGGAACAGCTCCTTTACAAGAATTTATTATCATTTCTCTCGGAAATGGTTCACGTGCAAAATCATATAAACACGAACATTTAACAGGAATTTCAAAATCTAAATGGGTAGATCCTTTGGTAGACATTTTTATTTCGACTGGCGTTGATATGGTCGATCAGGAAATGAGAAGCATGTTCGCTTTATTGAAGCCAAAATATCAACAAAATTATTATCGATTTAATCCTGAAATTCCAGAATCTGCATTGGATTTAGGAAATGTTTCCAACAGCAACATTAAAACATTATTGGACGTTGCCAATGATTATGTCGCAAAACACAAAGAACATTTGGATGAAGTCGTTCAAAAATTAATTTTCAATCAAATTGAAATCTCATAAAAAAAGGCTTTGAGTAAAATTTCAAAGCCTTTTGTAATTTCTATTTATTTCGAACATAAACAAATATTTCTTGTTCTCTATTCAATCCTCTATTATCCACAATACTTTCTAAACACGCATGACAATCTGTTACAATTCCCTCTCCATTGTAATTCGTGTAACTCCCATTCTCTAGCGCAACAACATGTGGTTTCAACAAATCTGCATTCAGTTTTTTGCGTTCTCCAATCAAGGTGTACACATATTCACGTCCAGTTTCGTCAGTAAAATTATCTACTTTATAAATTTGATCCAATTCTCTTTCGTGATCAATTATAACAAATAAGTAGTCTTTGTGGCTATCTTTTTCAAAAAAAATTCTTCTCATAGCTTCAATTGTTTGACTCAAATTTAATAAAAGAATATTGGTTTTACCAATGAAAATTAAAAAGTTTTAAGAGAATTTTAAAATATTATCAATTTCAAAACAGATAATATTTTACTTTTACATTAGCCAAAACACAAAAATGAAAACTCTTCTAAAAATCTTGACTTTAGGATTAATTTGCCTTATTTGTCAACCAATTTTTGCGCAAAAAAACGCGAAATTAAAACATGACTTCGAAAAAATTATCCGTTCAAAACATTCATTTCCTTTTAATGGAGTTGTGATTGTTTCCAAAAATGGTAAAACGATGTATGAAAAAGTACATTTCTGGTATTATCCTTGTAGGAAATTTGTATCTTGAATCCAACTAAAACGAATAAAATCTAACCAATTGGAATTCAATACAAAAAAAATACTCAAATATTTCTCTCTTACGCTTTTATCAATAATTTTATTGCTGACCATTGCAATTTTTAGTTTACAGTTTCCTGCTGTACAAAATTTTGTAAAAAATAAATTAGTTAATTACCTCGAAAATAAAATACATACAAAAGTTCAATTAGATCGTATTTATATCGATTTTCCAAACAGTTTGGTCATGGAAAATCTTTTTTTACAAGGACAAGATGTCGACACACTTTTATCGGTCAAAAAATTTGACGTTGGTTTAGATATTTGGCAATTGACCAAAAGTAAAGCCGATATAAAATCTATTGATTTAAATGGTGTTCACGCGAATGTTATTCGTAAACCAGATGGAAAATTCAATTTCAATTATATTATCAATGCTTTTGCAACAGACGAAAAAGACGAAAGTCCTTCAAAGCCATTTATCATTTCGTTAGATAAAATAAAACTGAATGATATTAATGTTTCCTTCAATGATCAGCAAGCGGCAAATAACATCAAAGTTTATCTAAATTCATTTGATACGCGTGTCAAAAAATTCGATTTAGAGCAAAATTCGTATGGAATTGGCGATATCAATTTGGATGGTTTAAAACTAAAATTGAAACAAGATATTGTAAAAGAAGTTGCGAAAAAAGTAGAAGAAAAAGTAGATTCTTTGAATGATCAAAAGCCAATGAAAATTGAATTGAACGGAATTAATTTAACCAATTTTGAAGTAGATTATGGTGATGATATTTCTGGAATGTTTGCTAAAGTCAAATTCAAAGATTTCAAAACGCGTGTTAAAAAACTTGATTTACAACAAAATTCTTATGCGGTTGATGATATTTTAGTGAATGGTTTGTTGGTTGATTTTGATCAAAAAATGGTTAATAAAATCAAAGAAAATAATGTTGATAAAATTGATCCAAAATCTAAGCAAAACCCTCTTCAAATTGCATTAAACAAAATTAATTTGAATGATATAAAAGTCAATTATGGTGATGAAAACTCTAAGACTTTTGCCAAAATTAACTTAAACGAATTCGAAACGAAAATCAATAAACTTGATCTTGAAAATTCAATTTTCGACATCGAAAATATTTTGTTGAAAGACGCTGATATCGAAGCGAATTTATTCCTTTCTTCGAACAATTCTACTTCCACTTCATCTACTTCTTCAACCCCAATGAATTTGGTTTTGAACGAAACGAAATTTGAAAATGTAAAAGTAAAATACAACAATACTGCAGAACGTCGAACAGCACAAGGAATGGATTTTAATCATTTGGATTTTTCTAAATTAAATCTTGATTTGCGCGATTTCGAAATGAAAAATAGCACATTTGCTGGACAAGTAAAAAGTGCAGAAATAAAGGAATCAAGAGGATTGAATATTCAGAAATTGACAACAAATTTCTTGTACGCAGATACACAAGCGTATCTGAAAAACCTTTATTTACAAACACCAAGAACTATTCTTCGTGACGAAGTTATTTTGCACTACAATACAATTAATGAGTTAACTTCTCATCCAGAAAATGTTCTAGTCAATGCGAATATCAAAAACTCAAAAATTGGTTTTGCAGATATTCTAAATCTTGCACCAACGCTTAGAAATACAATGCCTTTCGATAAATATCCAAACGCCATTCTAAGTGTTAACACCAATGTAAAAGGAAAAGTAAACGATTTATTGATTAATAATTTACAAGTTTCTGGTTTAGATGATTTGCAACTTTCGGCTTCTGGAAGAGTGAAAAATGCGATGAATCCGAAGAATTTATTTTATGATTTAAACATCAAAAACTTTTCGACATCATCAAAAACGATTTATAATTTAGTTCCGAAAAATACTATTCCAACTAACATTAGAATTCCTTCAAAGCTTTCTGTCAAAGGAAAAGCGAAAGGAACAACCGAAATCATCAATACACAATTGGCTATCAATTCTACGTTGGGAAATGCGAAAATTGATGCAATTGTGGACATGCAAAAAAAGGATGCCGAGAAATATAATGTCAAAGCAGATCTACAAAACTTGGATATTGGAACGCTTATTAGCAACAAGGATTTAGGCAAAATAACAGGAAAAATTAACGCTATTGGAACAAGTTTCAACCCTGAAAAAATGGTTACAAAACTTTCAGGAACCGTTTCATCAGCTTATTACAATAAATATACTTATCAAAATATTACACTCGATGCAAAAGTGAATCATGGAGTATTTGATGCACATATTTTATCAAAAGATCCAAACGCGAATCTTAATTTGACGGCTTCTGGTGTGTACAAAAAGGATTTATCTGATGTAAAATTGAACGGAAATATTGTCAAATTAGATGTTCAAAAACTTGGTTTTTACAACGAACCGATGATTGTTGCAGGAGAAATTGATGCCAATTTCGCTGATTTAAATCCAGATTATTTAAATGGTTCTTTATATCTAAAAAACTTTGCATTATCCAATACAAAAGATATTTTTCCAATGCAAGAAGTAAGCTTGATTGCGACTTCAACTGCTGATTCAAATCAAATTAGTTTGACTTCACAATTGGCCGATTTGGATATGAAAGGAAAATTTAAATTGACACAAATTTTTGGTTCGATAACTTCAACAATTAACCAATATTATGAATTTCAGAAACCAAATAAAGACGAAAAAATAGAACCTCATCAATTCTTTACTTTGAATGCAAAAATTAAAGATGATGAGTTGATTCGAAGATTTGTTCCCGATTTGAAAAGCTTCGAAACCATAACACTTGACGCAACTTATAATGCCGATTCAAAACAAATCAATGTTGATGGAAAAATTCCGAATTTAACGTACGGAACAAATACGATTAACAACGGAATTTTAAAACTATCCAACCAAAATGAAGCCTTGTTGTATTCGTTGAATGTGGATGCGTTAAAAAGCGAAAGTTTTCAATTACAAAAAATTGATTTGAATGGTGATATTACAAATAATGTCATCAATTATAACGTTTCGACAAAGGATGTGAAAGATGCGACGCAATTTTTGGTGGCTGGAAATCTAAAAACGCTAAACGATATCGCGGAAATTAGTCTTAATCCGAATGGATTGGTCTTAAACTACGATCAATGGCAAGTTGGTGAAGGAAATTTAATTCAGTTGAGAAAAGATGGAATTGTGGCGAATAATTTCAGTTTGATGAACAATGGAAGTCAAATTTTATTACAATCTGAATCGGAAAAAGGAACAAGTCCGCTGAATATTACCATCAAAGATTTCAAAATTGAAACCATTGCAGAAATCATTAAAAAAGATGATTTACCTGCCGAAGGAATAATCAATGGAACAGCTCAAATTAGAGATTTAAACAAAGAAATGACCTTCAATGCTGATTTGACCGTTTCAGATTTAAAAGCTTTCGGAAATCCTATTGGAAATATTATCGCAAAAGTACAAAACACTTCTCCAACCATGATTAACGCTGATATTACCTTAGATGGAAACAGCAACAACATGAAGATTTTTGGAGATTATAATACCAAAGAAAGTGCGTTTGATTTAGCTTTAGATATCAATCGATTAGAAATGAAATCAGTGCAAGGATTTACAATGAATCGAATCAAAGACACAGAAGGTTATATTTCTGGAAATCTAAAAATCGCTGGAACAATAGATAAACCGAGCATTTTAGGTCAAGTCAAATTTAATCAAGTTGGTTTAACGATTGCTGAAACAGGAAGTAATTTCAGAAAAATTGATGACGCGATTGATTTCACGAACAAAGGAATTGAGTTCAATCGATTCAAAATTAATGACAACGATGGCAATTCATTGACGATAAGAGGAGAAATTTTAACCGAAACGTATCGTGACTTCGCCTTCAATTTAACAGCAAATGGACGAGATTTCAATGTCGTAAATTCAGAAAAATCGAACGATGCGATTATGTATGGAAAGTTAGCTGTCAATGCAAACTTAACGATAGAAGGTGATTTAGATTTACCGAAAGTAAACGGAAGTTTAACCGTGACTGATGACACGAATTTTACATTTGTTTTACCTCAATCCTCGCCTTCTTTACAAGAGCGCGAAGGAATTGTCGAGTTCATCGATCAAGATCAAGTGGCACTTCAAGAAACAATTAAAACAGATGAATTAATAGCCAAATCTAAAATAAAAGGCTTGGATGTAAGTGTAAATATTGAAATTAGCAAAGAAGCTAAAACATCTATTATCATCGACAAAGCCAACGGAGATTTTGTCGAAATACAAGGTGAAGCCGAATTAACAGGCGGAATGGATCCTTCAGGAAAAATGACTTTGGTTGGCGTTTATCAAGTAGAAAAAGGTGCGTACGAACTTTCGGTGAGCTTATTAAAACGTCGTTTTGATATTCAGAAAGGTAGTACCATTACATGGACTGGTGAGCCAACTACAGCCAATTTAGACATTACGGCGATTTACAAAACAAAAGCCGCTCCTATTGATTTGATCGAACAACAAATTTCGGGCTATTCTTCTTCTGAAATGAACATGTACAAACAACGAATTCCGTTCAATACCGAGTTAATTTTGAAAGGTGAATTATTAAAACCTGATATTAAATTCAATATTTCAATGGATAAAGACAATCCTTCCATTGCAACTGCGGTAATCGAAAATACACAATCGAAATTGGATCAGTTGAAAAATGATGAAGCCGAAATGAACAAGCAAGTATTTGCCTTGTTATTATTGAATCGTTTTATTGGCGAAAATCCATTCGAAAGTAAAACAAGTGTTTCTGCAGAAACAATGGCGCTACAAAGTGTGAGTAATATTTTGTCGCAACAATTGAATAATTTGGCGGATGATTTAATCCAAGGAATTGATATCGATTTGGGATTAGATACACAAGACGATTATTCTTCGGGATCTAAAAATACACGAACAGACCTGAATGTTGCCGTGAGCAAACGTTTGTTAAACGACCGATTGAAAGTTTCGGTTGGAAGTAATTTTGGTTTAGATGGTGATGCGCGAGAAAATGAAAACATGACTAATATTGCGGGTGATATTACAATTGATTATAGTTTATCGCGTGATGGTCGATACATGTTGAGAGCTTATCGAAAAGATGAATACCAAGTCGCATTACAAGGACAAATTGTAGAGACAGGCGTTGGATTTATCATCACATTAGATTACGATAAATTCAAAGAAATTTTCGAGAAAAGAAGAAAAAATAGAGCGAACAGAGCAAATAGAAAAACACAAAATCAAGAAGTGAAACCATGAAAAAATCAACCTTAACGTATATTAAAATTATTGCATATTCATTTTCTGCTCTAGGTATTTCTTCTTGTAGCAATACACGTTTTCTGAAAGAAGGTGAAATGCTTTACACAGGTTCTAAATTAACGATAAAAGGCGATTCGTTAAGCAAAACTGACAAAGCAGAATTAAAAGATAATCTCGAAAAAAATATCATCCCCAAACCTAATTCAAGTTTTTTTGGACTTCGTCCTCGTTTGTACATTTACAACATCACGAGCGAACCTAAAAAGCAAAAAGGATTGAAATATTGGTTGAAATATAAAGTGGGTGAAAAACCTGTTTTATTGGGTGATGTCGACATCGAATTCAATAAAGATATTTTAGTTAATTATTCTGAAAACAAAGGTTATTTCAATGCCAAAGCACAGGGTGATACAATAAGTACAAACAAAAAAGCGGAAGTGCATTATGTCTTACAACCGCGCAAACGTTATTACATCAACCAAGTTAATTTCCCAAAAGATACCACTTTAGCGATCAACAAAGAAATTAAAAAAACGCAAGCAAATACGTTACTGAAAGATAAGCAACCTTTCGATTTGGATGTGATCAAGGCAGAACGAGAACGAATAGATGCGCGTCTGAAAGAAAATGGTTATTATTATTTTCATCCTGATAACATCATTGTGCAAGCGGATAGTACAGTTACGAATAAGCAAGATGTCGAACTATTTGTCAAGTTAAAAGATAAGACACCAGAGCAAGCCAAAAAACAATATAGCATTGACAAGGTTATTGTTTTCCCAGATTATAACATTCGAGACGCACGAAAAGGAATCTACAATATGCCCATGAACAACGACTCCTTAGCGAAATATGAGCAAAATGGATTTTACATGGTCGATTCTAAAAACAGTTTCAAACCAAAAGTTTTTGACCGTGCGTTATATTTTAAAACGGGAGATATTTACAACCGAGCAGATCATAATTTAACCCTAAATCGATTAATTAATTTGGGTGTATTCAAATTTGTGAAAAATGATTTCGTGATCTCTGATTCTATTAATAATAAATTTGATGTGTATTATACCTTAACACCACGCGAATTCCAATCATTGAGATTAGAAGTTTTAGGACGAACAAATTCGGCGAATTACGGCGGTGGTGAATTAAACTTGAACTGGACACATCGAAATATATTTAAAGGAGCAGAACAGCTTAAAATGGCTTTATATGGTGCTTTTGATATGCAATTAGGAGGGCAAAAAGATGCCAACAACATTTTTAGAGCTGGTTTTAATACGCAACTTTCGATTCCAAGAATTGTAGCACCTTTCAAATTTCATTCATCGAGTGCATTTGTACCAAGAACAAATATTGAAATTGGATACGAATATCAAAACAGATCAAAATTATATACCTTACATAATTTCAATACGTCATTTGGTTACGTTTGGAAAGAGAATGCGCAAAAAGAATATAATTTAAAGATTTTTAGTGCGACTTTATTGTTTCCAGAAAAAGTAACAGATGAATATAACAGCAAGATTTACGATTCAATTGGAAATATCATCAACCCAAGTTTAAAACGTGTAGTGGACAAACAATTAATCTTTGGACCACAATATTCATACACGTATACAACCACGATGTTACCACGAAAAAGCACATTTTACTACCGTGGATCTGTCGATTTAGCTGGAAATTTAACAGGATTGATTACAGGTGCGAATGCGAAGAAAGATAAGGAAAAAGAAATTTTCAAAATACCATTTAGTCAATATGCAAAAATGGAACATGACTTCCGTTTTTATCACAAATTTTCAGAAAAATCATCAATCGCCACACGATTTATTGGTGGCATCGCTTATCCGTACGGAAATTCAGAATTTGTTCCCTACTCGAAACAATTCTTTGTCGGAGGAAGCAACAGTATTCGCGCATTTAGAGCGCGAACATTAGGACCAGGAAGTTATGATCCACGTAACCAAAATGCAAATTTCTTTTATGATCAATCGGGTGATATTAAATTAGAAGTAAATGCAGAATTTAGACAAAAATTATTCAGCTTTCTTAATCTCGCCTTGTTTGTTGATGCTGGAAACATTTGGTTAATTAACGAAGATGAAACACGTCCAGGTGCTAAGTTTTCAAAAGAGTTTATGAATGAAATTGCAGTTGGAGCTGGTTTAGGACTACGTCTAGATTTTAATATCTTAATTTTAAGATTAGATTTAGCAACACCGCTTCGTGTCCCATATTATGAAAAAAATGATCGATGGACATTTGATAAGATTGATTTCGGAGATAAAGCATGGCGAAAAGATAATTTAATTTTGAATATTGCCATTGGATATCCGTTCTAAGCAAAGCGTAAAGCAAAAATAAAAAAAATGAGCGTCACAATGGACGCTCATTTTTTTTATTTAATCATATATTTATTTCAAATCAAAACGATCTGCGTTCATTACTTTATTCCAAGCAGCAACGAAATCGTTGATAAATTTATCTTGAGCATCTTCTTGAGCATACACCTCAGCTACAGCTCTTAATTCAGAATTTGATCCGAATACTAAGTCTGCACGAGTTCCTGTCCATTTAGGTGCTCCTGTTTTACGATCAGATCCCATGTAGATTTCTTTCGTTTCATCAGTCGCTTTCCAAACAGTACCCATATCCAATAAATTCACAAAGAAATCATTTGTCAATTCACCTGGACGATCTGTAAAAACACCATGTTTAGAACCGTCATAATTTGCATTCATTGCACGCATTCCACCAACTAAAACAGTTAATTCTGGTGCAGTCAAGGTCAACAATTGTGCTTTATCAATCACCAATTCTTCTGTCGAAACAGATTTTCTTGTATTTTTTCGGTAATTTCTCACACCATCTGCAAGTGGTTCTAAATATGCTACAGATTCTACTTCGGTTTGTTCTTGAGTTGCATCTCCGCGACCAGCTGTAAACGGAACAGTAATTGTTTTTCCTGCGTCTTTTGCTGCTTTTTCAATCGCTGCATTTCCTCCTAAAACAATTAGATCTGCAATCGAAACTTGTTTTGAAGAATTAACTGAATTAAATTCTTGTTGAATATTTTCTAAAGTTGTCAAAACCTTATTCAATTGAATTGGATTGTTCGCTTCCCAATTTTTCATTGGTTGCAAACGAATACGTGCCCCATTTGCACCTCCTCTTTTGTCAGATCCACGGAAAGACGAAGCAGATGCCCATGCTGTAGAAACTAATTCTGAAACAGATAATCCTGAAGTTAAAATTTTCGCTTTCAAATCAGCAATATCAGCCTCATCAATTAATTCATGCGTAACAGCCGGAATCGGATCTTGCCAAATAAACACTTCTTTTGGCACATCTGCACCCAAATAACGAGAAACTGGTCCCATATCACGGTGCGTCAACTTGAACCATGCTTTACGGAAAGCATCTTCAAATTCTTGTGGATGTTCTAAGAAACGACGTCCAATTTTTTCATATGCTGGATCTGTACGTAACGCAATATCAGAAGTCAACATCGTTGGTCTTATTTTTTTTGAAGAATCATGTGCATGTGGAATAATTTCGCCTACATCTTTTGCTACCCATTGATGAGCACCTGCAGGAGATTTTGTTAATTCCCATTCGAAACCAAATAAATAACTTAAAAATAAATTTGACCATTCTGTTGGTTTACTTGTCCAAGTTACTTCAATACCTGATGTAATTGTGTCACCTGCATTTCCTGTTCCGTACGAGTTTTTCCAACCCAAACCTTGCATTTCCAAATCAGAAGCTTCAGGATCTGGGCCAACATGATCAGCCGAAGCCGCACCATGCGTTTTTCCGAAAGTGTGACCACCAGCAATCAACGCCAATGTTTCTTCATCATTCATTGCCATACGCGCAAACGTATCACGAATATCGCGTGCCGAAGCCAAAGGATCTGGATTACCATCTGGACCTTCTGGATTCACATAAATCAATCCCATTTGTACCGCAGCCAACGGATTCTCTAAATCACGATCACCAGAATAACGGCTATTTGGACCACCACTCTCTTCTAACCAAATTTTTTCAGAACCCCAATATACATCCATATTTGGTTCCCAAACATCAGCACGACCACCAGCAAAACCTAACGTTTTGAATCCCATCGACTCTAAGGCTACATTTCCTGTTAAGATAATTAAATCTGCCCACGAAATTTTATTACCATATTTTTGTTTGATAGGCCAAATTAAACGACGCGCTTTGTCCAACGAAACGTTGTCTGGCCATGAGTTAAGCGGCGCAAAACGTTGCTGTCCTTCACCTGCTCCACCACGACCATCTTGCACACGGTATGTACCCGCACTATGCCACGCCATACGAATGAAAAATGGACCATAATGCCCAAAATCTGCTGGCCACCAATCTTGAGAATCAGTCATCAAAGCTTTTAAATCAGCTTTAACAGCTTCTAAATCTAATTTTTTAAATTCTTCGGCGTAATTAAAATCTTCCCCCATTGGGTTCGATTTATTTGAATGTTGACGTAAAATATCAACTTTTAATTGATTTGGCCACCAATCTTGATTTTGTGTTCCTTCTCCTGCCACTGGTTTTGACATTGTACCATTGTGGAAAGGGCATTTTGAAATATCACCTCCTTGATTCTCCATGAATACTATTTTTTTATGTTTAATAATTTTTGTTTTGTAAATATCATAAATATAGTAATTTGTCTTATCAATTAAAAATCAAATTGTTTTATCAATCAATCAATTTATTTTATATAGAATGTAAATTAAATAGTTATTAATTATATTATAAAAATTGATTCGTTTATTTTTAATGAGTAAAGAGATTTCGAGAATCGACTAGCTTTTAAGTTTATATCTGTATCAAGATAAAACTACATTTCACATAATATCAATGCATAGAAATTTTCAATCTTAACTTCAATATATCTTAACATCGTAAAATTATTATAGTCAAAAAAATGTTTATACATTTGTAACAATGAAATTTATAATTCTCATAATTGCATTATATGTTAATGTTCTATCATTTGTGCCATGTCAAGACACAAATACTAATAGAACGCAAGTTTCTATGGTGCATAGTGAGAAAGATAATTCAGATCATAAAGATCAATGTAGTCCTTTGTGCGTTTGTAATTGTTGTCAAATTACAATTTCATCAATGAAATTTACACGATTACTAAAAACTCCTAAAGTTTTTGAACCAAATACTTCCAAGAAAATACAATTCAAAAAGAATACAATTCAAAACCAATTGTATGCCGATATCTGGCAACCTCCTAAAATAAATATTGCTTAACGAGACGATTTCTTTTTTCGTCTACACATTGATTTCAATTGATATAAAATTGAAGTCAACACTTTTCTGTGCTCATTTATTTTGATAATAAGTGGGTAATGTTAATACAATTAATCAAATTATCTGTGTTAGATAAAATCATAAAATTTAGTATCCAAAACAAAATTGTTATTGGAATTATGACTGTATTGTGGATTATCTGGGGCGTATGGAGCGCAACAAAATTGCCAATAGATGCGGTACCCGATATTACCAACAATCAAGTCCAAATTATTACGGTCAGCCCTACTCTAGCTGGTCAAGAAGTAGAACAATTGGTCACTTTTCCAATTGAGCAAAGTATTGCGAATATTCCTGATATCGAAGAAACAAGAAGTATTTCTCGTTTTGGTTTATCTGTGATTACGGTAGTGTTTAAAGAAGATGTAGATATTTATTTTGCGCGTCAATTAGTCAACGAAAAATTAAAAGAAGCACAAGAAGACATTCCGCAAGGTGTTGGCATTCCCGAATTATCACCTGTGAGTACTGGTCTTGGAGAAGTCTATCAATATATTTTACATCCTAAAAAGGGAAGTGAGAAAAAATACAATTCAAAACAATTGCGCGAAATGCAAGATTGGATTGTTCGTAGACAATTAAACGGAACGCCTGGTGTTGCTGAGATCAATAGTTTCGGTGGAGAATTGAAGGAATACGAAGTTGCTTTAGATCCGAATAGATTGCGCGCAATGGGAATTAGTGTATCGGATATTTTTGATGCCTTAGAAAAAAATAATCAAAATACTGGAGGAGCTTACATCGATAAGAAGCCAAATGCTTACTTTATTCGAGGAATTGGAATGGTAACTTCTTTAGATGATGTAAAATTAATTCCTATAAAAAATGCGACGGGAACTGTTCCTATTTTTATAAAAGATGTAGCTGATGTAAGACTAGGACATGCCATACGATACGGAGCAATGACTTACAATGGTGAAGTAGATGCTGTTGGTGGTGTTGTGATGATGTTAAAAGGTGCGAATTCTAATGAAGTAGTTAATCTAATTAAAGAAAAAATACCAACAATTCAAAAATCGTTACCAGATGATATCGTCATCGAGCCTTTCCTTGATCGAACGAATTTAGTAAATCGTGCAATTAAAACAGTAGAAAAAAATCTGATCGAAGGTGCATTAATTGTCATTTTTGTATTGGTTATTTTTCTTGGTAATCTAAGAGCTGGTTTAATCGTTGCATCTGCCATTCCTCTATCCTTATTATTTGCATTAGGAATGATGAATGTTTTTGGTGTGAGTGCGAATTTAATGAGTTTAGGAGCTATTGATTTTGGATTGATAGTCGATGGAGCAGTTATTATTGTAGAAGCGACTTTACATCATCTAGGGCTTAGAAAATCAACGCATCGATTAACCCAAAAAGAAATGGATGAAGAGGTTTTTCTTTCAGCTTCAAAAATTAGAAATTCAGCCGCATTCGGGGAAATCATCATACTTATTGTCTACATTCCTATTCTTACTTTGGTTGGTGTAGAAGGAAAAATGTTTACACCAATGGCTAAAACAGTTGGCTTTGCAATTCTAGGCGCATTGATTCTTTCGTTAACGTACATCCCAATGATGAGTGCTTTATTTTTATCAAAAAAGCCTACTCTCAAAGCTTCTTTTTCAGATAAAATGATGGTGAAAATCCATAAAGTTTATGAACCATTATTAGAAAAAGCAATCCGAATCAAATATTGGTTAGTTGGTATTACTGTTGCAATTTTTGCAGTATCAATTATTCAATTCAGAAATATGGGTGGCGAATTTATTCCACAATTACAAGAAGGTGATTTTGCTTTTCACTGTATTTTACCACAAGGAAGTTCCTTAACCCAAAGTTTAGAAACATCCATGCAAGCTTCTCGAATTTTAAAAGAATTTGATGAAGTAAAAATGGTCGTTGGTAAAACAGGTTCCGCTGAGGTTCCTACAGATCCTATGCCTCCTGAAGCAACAGATATGATTGTGGTTCTAAAACCAAAGGACGAATGGAAACGTAACATTTCTTATGAAGAATTAGGTGATGAAATGATGGAAAAACTAGAGGTTATTCCTGGTGTTTTCTTTGAAAAAAATCAACCAATCCAAATGCGTTTTAATGAATTGATGACAGGAATTCGACAAGATGTAGCTGTCAAAATTTTTGGCGAAAATTTAGATTCTCTCTCTTATTATGCAGATAAAACCTCAAAAGCAATTCAATCTGTTGAAGGTGTTACAGCGCCACAAGTGGAACGCGTAAGTGGTTTGCCTCAGATTAATGTTGAATATGACCGAATCCGAATGGCAAATTATGGATTAAATATCAAAGATGTAAATGATATGTTGAGTACAGCATTTGCAGGAAAAACAGCTGGACAAGTTTTCGAGAATGAACGACGCTTTGATTTGGTTGTTCGATTGGATAGTGCGCATCGAAAAAGCATTGATGACATTAACAATTTAATGATTCCTACAAGTTCTGGCAATCAAATTCCAATCTCTCAGGTGGCAAAAGTGAGTTATAAATTAGGTGCTTCACAAATTAGTCGCGAAGAAGGAAAACGAAGAATTGTAATTGGTTTCAATGTAAAAGATCGTGATGTACAATCAGTTGTAAAAGATATTCAGACAAAATTAGACAATGAAATCAAATTGCCTTCTGGTTATTATTTCACCTATGGAGGACAGTTCGAAAATCTACAAGCAGCTAGTCAACGTTTGATGATCGCAGTACCAATCTCCTTATTATTAATTTTCATGTTATTGTATTTCACATTTCATTCATTCAAACAAGCTGCATTAATTTTCACAGCAATTCCAATGAGTGCAATCGGAGGTATTTTTGCATTAATTATTCGCGATATGCCATTTAGCATTAGTGCCGGAATTGGTTTTATTGCTTTGTTCGGAGTAGCTGTTTTAAATGGAATTGTTTTAATTGGAACATTCAACCAATTAGAAAAAGAAGGAGAGAAAAATATTTTAAAACGAATAATGGAAGGAACCAATATTCGATTACGACCTGTGTTAATGACAGCAACAGTTGCATCTTTAGGATTTTTACCGATGGCAATTTCCACAGGCGCAGGTGCCGAGGTTCAAAAACCTTTAGCAACAGTTGTCATTGGAGGATTAATCACAGCTACTTTTTTAACCTTATTTGTATTACCAATGTTATATTTAATTTTCAATTCAAAACTTCCGAAAATAAAATTGAATTCAAAAAATACACTTCCATTTCTTGTAATCGGAATGTTTTTAATCGGACAATCTATTCAAGGGCAAACTCATTCAATTAACATTCAAGAAGCACAACAAATTGCAATTGAAAATAATCCATTAATCAAAGCAGATGAACGAAGTATCTCATCAAGTGAAGCTTTAAAAGGAGCCGCAAATGAATTACCAAAATTAAATGTGGAAGCGCAACTTGGGCAATATGCGAGTCCAAAATTTGATTATGGTTTATCTATTTCTCAAAGTATTCCATTTCCAACGATTTTTAAACATCGAAAGGCAGTTTTAGAATCAGAAGTGAATAGCAAGAAGATACAAAAGGAAGTGACAACAAACGAATTGTTGAAACAAGTGAGAACCTATTTCTATCAGATCGAATATTTAGAATATAACCATGATCAACTCGAACAATTAAATAAACTTTATTTAGAATTTATTCGAATTGCTTCGGTTCGATTTAATGCAGGTGATATTAAGAAAATCGAAATTAATACAGCAGAAACACAACAAGGAGAAATCAATTTGTTGCTGAAACAAAACAAAGTGTATTTAGCAAATGCGTACAAAAATCTAAACGTATTATTGAATACCGAAGAGAATTTTACAATTACCAAAGAGACAAATTATATTCCATTAAAATTGAGTGGAATTTTAGACGGTTCTACAATTGATAATAATCCTACTCTCAAAGCTTTTTACCAACAGATGGAAATTACAGAACGAAACAAAGAAGTCGTAAAAGCCGAAGGTTTACCAGAATTTTCACTTGGTGTAAACAGTTTATCGATGATTGGAATGCACGAAAAAAATGGAGTACAAAGGTATTACAATGGCCTTGATCGTTTTACTTCTGTAAACCTTGGTGTTGCAATTCCATTAACGTTTGGTGCTACAAAGGCAAAAATCAAAGCTTTGGAATATGATAAACAAGCCATTCAAGAAACAGCCAATTTTCAAAAACAACAGTTAACGATTCAACTTGATAATTCAATTAATCAATATCAACAAGATTGGGAACAATATGAGTATTATGTAAACCAAGCCATTCCAAATGCAGAAAAAATTGTAAAAGCAGCTCAATTGGGTTACAAAACTGGTGAAATCTCGTATGTCGAATATCTTTTTGCATTGCAAACCGCAACGGATATTCAATTAAAATATCTTGAATCGATACAACAAGTCAATCAAACTGTTGTCAATATTAATTCTATCATCAATCAATAAAATGAAAACAATAAAGATTATTATCTATAGCGTGTTAGCCATATTATTTCTAAGTAATTGTACCAAAGAAACAAAAACGGCACAACCTACAGAAGAAAAAGAAGCTGAGCACGAAGAAGCTCCACAAACAATTGCTACGCTAACAGAAGAACAAATGAAGGCTGTTGGTGTAAAACTGGGAACAATTGAAGTAAAGGAGTTAACAGCTATGATTAAAGCAAATGGAATTTTAAACGTTCCGAATAGCAATATGGCAAGTGTTGCATCCATGTTTGGTGGAGTAATACAAACCTTACCCATTCAGGAAGGTTCATATGTCAAAAAAGGACAAGTAATTGCGACAATTTCAAATCCAGAATTTATTCTAACACAAGAGCAATATTTAACTGTTTTGAGTCGAATTACCTATGCAGAGCAAGAATTTAGACGACAAAAAGAATTGTTTGATAACGATGCTGGTGCAAAAAAGAATCTTCAGAACTCTTCTGCTGAATTGAAAACATTACGTTCTCAAAAAGCATCTTTGTCTCGTCAACTGCAAATGATGGGAATTAATCCTTCTAAAGTAAGCAATGCAAATTTGAAAAATGGAATGGTAATTACAGCACCAATTAGTGGAACAGTAAGTAAAATTATTGCGCAAATAGGAAGTTATGTAGATGTCTCGTCTCCTGTCGCTGAAATCATTGATAACAGTTCTATTCACTTAGATTTGCAAGTTTTCGAGAAAGATTTACCTAAAATGAAAGTTGGTCAGGTCATTCAATTTGAATTAACAAATAATCCAGGAAACAGTTACGAAGCAGTCGTTTACAGCATTGGTTCTTCTTTCGAAAATGAAAGTAAAACCATAGCAGTACATAGCAAAGTACGAGGAAATAAAAGTGGATTAATAAATGGAATGAATATTACAGGAGCCGTAAGCTTAAGTAATTCCTCTACACCTGCTGTTCCGAATGAAGCAATTGTAGAAGCAGATGGTAAATTTTACATCTTTGTCAAAACAAACAAAAAAGTAGAAGAGCATACAGACGAAGAAAGTAAAGATCCGAACGAAAAGAACAAAGAACATAAAAATGAAAAATCGATAAACTTTGAAAAAATCGAAGTTGTAAAAGGTTCTTCAGATATGGGTTACACAGCTATTACAACCGTAAATGAAGTTGATCCAAACGCGCAAATTGTTGTAAAAGGATCCTTCTTTGTGAATGCTAAATTAAGTAATTCCGGAGATCACGGACACTAAAACAATTCAAATAAATTGAGTTGTTCCCCTAACTAACTTCCAATAAAAAGTCCGATAGACAATATGTTTATTGGACTTTTTAGTAGTTGTAATAAGCAACCTTTTTTATATTCAGTTTTTCTTATAGAATTTACCTTCTCTATTGTAATGTGTATTATTTTTTCAATTATAATAGATTGGATATACTAACTTAGTTGGGAGTAAAAGTTAAGCATAAAACCTTAATTTTAATATATGAAAAGAATCCGTAAAATTTATCCAAGCGATTTTAAACTCCAAGCGGTTGAATTAAGTTTTGAGCGAAAAAACATATCAGAATTAGCCAGAGAATTGGGTATAACAGTTAGTTTACTATATAAATGGCGCAAAGAATATGCTGAATTTGGTACAGGAAGTTTTCCAGGTAAAGGAAATCTTAAACTCACTGCAGAGCAGGAAAAAATTCACGATTTAGAGCGAAAACTGAAGGATGCTGAACTTGAACGAGACATCCTAAAAAAGGCGATCAGCATTTTTTCCAAGAGCGGTCGTTGAAATATCAATTCATCAAAAATCATGAAATTATTTATCCGATTGAAAAAATGTGTAAAGTTTTAAAAATCAGTCAAAGCAGTTATTTTAGATGGAAAAAGTGTCCGTTTTCTGTTAGATTTCATAAAAAAGAAGAGCTGAAACAACGTATTTTAACGATTTATTTTGATTCAAAGCAACGTTACGGTAGTCCAAGAATTACAGCAGAATTAAATAATTTAGGATTTAAAATATCTCGAATTACAGTTTCAAAATACATGAGAGAACTTGGAATTAGAAGTAAATTGAGCAAGAAATTTAAAATCACAACAGATTCTAAACATAATTATTTGGTTGTAGAAAATATTCTTGATAGAGATTTCGAAAGCACTAAACCTGCCCAAAAATGGGTTTCTGACATCACTTACATCAGAACAATTGAAGGATTTTTGTATTTAACAATTGTTCTTGATTTGTACGATCGCAAGGTTATTGGTTGGAGTTTGTACGATGAAATGAGCACTGAAAAAACAAGTTTATCAGCCTGGAAAGTCGCTTTAGCAAACAGAAAGATAGAAAAAGGATTGATTTTTCATTCAGATCGAGGAGTTCAATATGCCAACAACAAATTTGCTAATATGCTAGAATCTCATCATGTTATTAGAAGTATGTCGCGTAAAGGAAATTGCTGGGATAACTCTGTGGCAGAGAGTTTCTTTAAAACACTGAAAACAGAATTGATTTATGGAAATAAACTCATAAATAAACAACAAATGGAATTGGAAATATTTCAATACATCGAAATATTTTACAATAAAAAAAGAAGGCATAGTGCCTTAAATTATAAAACGATTGAAGAATTTAATCAACAAAAAATTAGTTATAAAAATGTAGCTTAACTAATACTCCTATTTTTGTTTGCATATCCAGATACTTTTTTAGATAAGTAAAAATACCTTGACTTCAATCGTTTTAATTCAACCTCTACTTTTTATAATTCTCATATCTAACGTCTAAAATCTAACTAACAAGTAATATAATCCTAATAAATTTGGAAAATATCAATTTTAACGTTTCGCATTCGAATGTTTTAAGGTGTAAAAAAACAACTATTCTAAATCACCTGAACTACAAAAATCTTTTACATACATTCTACAGCCATTATGTTGCCTTTATCCTGCCTTTATCCTGCCTTTATCCTGCCTTTATCCTGCCTTTATGTTGGGAGTATCTAGCAAGTTGACCGTCCTAATATAACTATACATGTTTTTAAATAAATCCTATTATAGTTATACACCAATTGATCTTAATCCTAAATTGTACTATACAAGGAAGTTTTGAAGATTAAACCTCTATTAAATTTTTTATTTAAAGTTGAATATATATAGATGAACTA
The DNA here is from genome assembly GCF_002484365.1 of Empedobacter sp. UBA7611. Classification (NCBI taxonomy): domain Bacteria; kingdom Pseudomonadati; phylum Bacteroidota; class Flavobacteriia; order Flavobacteriales; family Weeksellaceae; genus Empedobacter; species Empedobacter sp. UBA7611. The sequence continues at coordinate 3,026 of NZ_DLJR01000081.1, read as the reverse complement.
TGTTTTACCAACATTTAAATTCACTTTTCTGTAAACGAACTCAAATTCCGAAATACGAATTTCAGACAAATATACGTTCTCATTATCTTGCTTTTAACATCAAAGAGTATCTGCTATTAATTATTGATGAAAGTAAGTGAACCCACGCGTTGTTTATGTAATTTACATTTAGTGAGTGTTTATTACCAACCTCACCTTATGGGTGTACAATCACCCTCAAAATTATAGTGTTTTAAGATTTAAATTTCTATTATTTACCCAGTCAAGGTTAAACATAGACAAACAAAATTTTTATAATGTTCAAATTAATTTCCAAAGCTAACGTAGGAGTTGTAGCCAAGTTTATTTTTTTAATCTTCGAATTGTTTTTTGTATAAAAACATTTGAAAAAACATACTTTTTAATCTATTGCAATTTCATGCCATTATCTATTGATGAAAGAACAATAAGTGAGCCGTTGTATATGTTGTTTACATTTAGTGAGTGTTCGTAATCAACCTCACCTTATGGGTGTACAATCACCCTCAAAAATTATAATTTATGCTATAATAAGCTCTATTCCTGCTTTATCAGCTTTGTATTTTATTTTAGTCATCAGTTCATAATAACTCCAATTCCTCAATACAAATTCTTCTTCTTTGGCTAGCTCCATCCTTTCTTCTTGATCCAATAATATAAGTGTTCCTGCTTTATTATTGATGCAAAAATCAATTAGCTTTCGACTGTAAACATGTAATCGATTATGTACGTAATTACGTTCTAATTGACTCATTTTTTCTAGCGCTTTTAGTTTTCTAGTTCTTCCTTTGCCCGATTTCGCATAGGCTACTCCTACTTGCGTTCGTTTACGGGAGGCTTGTATCGCTAATCTTCTATACAAAAACTCTTCTTTGGTTCCGATAGAAAGTCTAGATTTACCTACTTTTACAACCAATGGATATTCTAATGATAAAGAAGCTTCTGCAATAGTTTCGGGTTGTAATTGATGATTTTCTTTTTCAATTTCAACAACAGCTAACCAAAATATTTTACCTTTTTCTATTTTTATTTGCGACGTACAAAGTTTAACTTCACCATTTACTACTTGTTCCAATAGTTTTTTGTTGCCTGTAAAATCTTTTCCTAAATAGGTTTTGAATGGAAGTTGAAACAACCGAAAACAAAAACTTTTTTTCTCGGGATGATAAGATAATTTACTAATACTTTCTGCTCCAAAAGGAAATGCCATATCTCGTTTGAAGTTTTTTAAAGAAGCTTCTCCTCTCCAATATTCTTGGTAATCTTTGTTAAACGTACTGTGGAGCCTATTATTTAAACACGATAATATATTCATCGGAATTTCACCCTTAAAACGATTTGATATCACATGATAAGTGGTATTTATTCGCGAACGTTGTAAGATTCCTGCTTCATCTTTCTTTTCATCAACCAACTTGGGTACAATCCCTTCTGAGAGATACAAAAACTCTTTCACCATTCCTTGTATATATAAATGAGAAACGATCAAATTAGCAGCTCTAAAACATCTGTTTCGCCATCTATAAAGCTTATCAAATGCCTCTTTACGTTCTTCTTGGGTTGGTAAATCGACGATTAACTGTATTTTTCGAGTAAGTATTAAAGTAGATTTTTCCATCATCAATAGTTTAAGAATTTAACTTTATTTTGTTGAGTAAATTTATAGGCGACTATAAATTCATTGTGTACTTCTTTTTGAGATAGTTGTAATTCTTCAGCGATATTTGCAAAAGATTGTTTACGCTCGCATCGAAGTTTTAAAATCAACGATTGTGTTTCGCTTATTTGATTTTGTTTCTCTACAGTAGAGACTGTTTTGGTTTTAATAACTAACTTGTCTTGGTGATTTAAAATCATCTTAAGATCCGCTATAGCATGTTTAATTTCGTTACTTGTTTCAGTTATTCCTCTTCCCATTGCATTGGCAATCGCTTTGTATTGAAATCCATGTTTTAAACAGAGTTCAATCAAATGCTTTCTTTCATCACTTAATAGGGGTAACACTTTTATAATTTCCTCATAATAGTGCTGTTGCCTATCATGGTCGATTAGGTTTTGAATATTATCAGCGGGTTCATATCCAGCCAAATAACTTTGATAATTCTCATAACTTTCTAGAGAGCTCACGGTTCTAAAAAACTTATTCTTCGGTTTAGCATAATGCGAATAACAACTGTATTTCATGACAAGTCTCAAAAAGAAAAAGATATGATCAGGAGATTCCATCTTCTCTCGATATTCCCAAAGTTTCAGAAACACATCTTGAACCAAACATTCCACAACAAATTCGTCCTTAATTATTTGTTTTCCAAACCAAAATATGCGTTTATTATATCTGACATAAATACGTTCGAAAGCAGTAGAATTGCCTTTTTTTAATAATTCAAATTCTTTTTCTAGCATAATAAAGGTGGTTTTAATTATGTTTTACGTGATACGTTTGACGTTCTACGTTTTAACATCGTTTTTTAAATTCAACATTAGTTTTAAAAGCCACTCCTTTTCCTGTACATCGCGCCAACTTTGTTCTTGGGAAAGGGGTTTTTTGTTATGTTTTACGCTCTACGCTTAACGTTTTACGTTATTTTTTTAGTTTTACGTGATACGTATTAAGTTCTACATTTTTATTCTTATTATATTCAAATTCACTTATAACAAAGAATTTTAGAGTCGACATACGATTTGTAGACGAGCTTCAATTCATTGAAACAAGCGTAAAAAAGATTAGTGAGCGATAGCGAATCATTTAATCTTTTTA
>NZ_DLJR01000081.1:0-243 GCF_002484365.1 Empedobacter sp. UBA7611 | reverse complement strand
TTCGTTTTTTTTATCAAGAAAAAAAATGAAAGTAAAATTCTTTTTATCATATGATACTCATCAAAGCTTATCATTTAGCTGTCATTCTGAGCTTGTCTCAGAATCGCATTCAATATGTCATTTCGAGGTATCGAGAAATCTTTTGTCGCTTTTTACTTGACTAAAAAGTAACCAAAAAGTCAAGGCCGTAAACCTCTTTATTAAAAATGTTCTCCTTTCACAAAAGATTTTACAAACCCTACG
>NZ_DLJR01000057.1:0-56262 GCF_002484365.1 Empedobacter sp. UBA7611 | reverse complement strand
CGTTTTATTCGGCTATTTTTTTCTTCTGTATATTTTATAATTTCAAATGAACTTCTCATTTAGCAAAACCTCTCGGTATTTGCGGTTGCAAAGGTAATACTTATTTTTTTAACTAACAAAATTTATTTTGATAAATTTTTAAAGTTTTTATTTCAACAAGTCAAATTTACTCTCACTTTCAAACTCCTTTCGGAATCGGATTGCAAAGGTAAGACTTATTTCAAAACTCTCAAATTTATTTTTAAATAATTTTGTCGCTATACAAGTCCTTATGTCAATTTCAATACTACTCGTCTTTCGTATTGGGATTGCAAATATACAACCCATTTTTCCGAACTTCCAAACATACTTTACATTTATTTTACATTCTTCCCTTAAGTTGCTGGTACGATGGGAAATATTTTTTGTTTTTTTTAGATGTGAGAAGTGAGATATTAGATTTTAGATTCTAAAACTTCGTTTTTACCGCAGAAAATGATTTGACGTTTTACTTTTCTTCCAAAAAAGAAAAGCAAAATGGATACTTTATGGTTATCGACTCGGGGAAAATTCTACTTCGTAGAATCTATTTATAAATAAAAAAAGCTCGAATAAATCGAGCTTCAGATAATTATTCATTTCATAATATTATACGAGATGTTCCAAAATTGTATTTAATTCTTGTAATTCGACCAAGAAACCATCGTGTCCAAAAATAGAATCTATTTCGATAAATTTTGCATTTGGAATATGATTCGCTATAAATTTTTGTTCCTTTGGGGGAAATAAAATATCCGAAGAAATTCCAATCACTAAAGTATTCGAAGAAATCTGAGCCAAAGATTTCTCTAAAGATTCTCTATTTCGAGCCAAGTTTTGTGAATCCATCGCTTTCGAAAGTGTCCAATAAGAATGTGCATTGAATCGATTTGCTAATTTTTCACCTTGATATTTTTGATAAGAAGACGCTTTGAAATCGTTGTAAACAGAATCCTCGTCTTTTTGCTTCTGTTCATATATAATATAGGTACGATAAGACAACATCGCAATTGTACGTGCTGCAATCAATCCATTTCTTCCTCCATTCTCAGTTTTATCGTTAAAAGTTGCATCTGCCTCGATAGCTAAACGCTGAGATTCGTTGAACGCAATTCCCCAAGGAGAATGTATTGCATTCGTCGCCAACAAAACTAAATTGTCCACTTTAACTTGATTCAGCAACGTAAATTCTAACGCTTGTTGACCACCGAGTGAACCACCAATTAATAAATGAATAGTCGAAATTCCTAAATGGTCTGCTAACAATTGATGCCCATTTGCCATATCTTTTATCGTAATTGTAGGAAAATCTCGATAATAAGGCGAATTTGTTTCAGGATTTGTAGACAACGGATTTGTTGTTCCATAATTAGAACCAATCACATTGGCACAAATAATAAAATGATCTTTTGGATTGAACAATTCATTTTCTCCAAAAAGACCAGCCCACCAATCAAAAACATCCGAGTTTGCCGTTAAAGCATGACAAACCCAGATGATATTATTTTTTTCGGGATTCAATGTTCCCGCTGTATGATAAGCAATGGTTAAATTTTCGAGAATTTGACCATTTTCTAATTCAAATGGTTTTGTATAATTATATTGATGAAAATTCACTGAATTAATTTATAGCTAAAATACTCCGTTTATTTAATTTTTTCAAAAGCTTGTTGAAGATCATTTTTGATATCATCAATATATTCAATTCCGACAGAAAGACGCAATAAACCAGGAAAAACTCCAGCAGATTTTTGTTCATCATCGCTCAGTTGTTGATGAGTTGTTGCAGAAGGATGAATAATTAACGATTTTGCATCGCCAACATTTGCCAAATGACTAATCAATTCTAAACTATCAATAAATTGATTCGCTTTGTCTGCATCACCTTTAATTTGGAATGATAAAACAGCTCCGAAACCATTTTTCAAATATTTTTTTGCCAAATGATGACTTGGAGAAGTAATTAATCCAGGATAATTCACTTTTTCAACTTGCGGATGAAGTTCTAACCAACGCGCAATTTCTAACGTATTGTCCAAATGTTTCTGAACTCTTAACGACAACGTCTCTAAACCTTGTAACAATAAAAAAGAATTGAACGGTGAAATTGCTGGACCAAAATCGCGCAAACCTTCGACGCGGGCACGAATAATAAACTGAATATTACCAAAAGGACCATTCACTCCAAAAACATCGGAAAAAACTAAACCATGATAACCTTCTGATGGTTCAGAAAATTGTGGAAATCTACCATTACCCCAATTATAATTTCCACCATCCACGATAACTCCACCGATAGAAGTTCCGTGTCCACCGATCCATTTTGTTGCAGATTCTACGACAACGTTTGCTCCATGCTCTAAAGGTTTGAAAATATAACCGCCCACACCAAACGTATTATCCACAATAAATGGAATGTTATATTTTTGTGCAATTGCAGCGATTGCTTCAAAATCTGGAACATTAAAACTCGGATTTCCTATCGTTTCTGCATAAATCGCTTTTGTATTTTCATCAATTAATGATTCAATTTTTGCTGGATCTGCATCTTCAGCAAAGCGAACATCAACACCTAAACGCTTAAAACCAACTTTGAATTGATTATATGTTCCGCCATAAAGATTAGAAGCCGAAACAAAATTATCTCCTGATTCTAAAATATTATTTAAAGCAATAAATTGTGCCGCTTGTCCCGATGAAACAGCTAATGCCGCAACACCACCTTCCAGCGCAGCAATACGTTTTTCGAAAACGTCAGTTGTTGGATTCTGAATTCTTGTGTAAATATTACCAAATTCTTTCAAAGCAAATAAATTTGCTCCGTGTTCGGCATCATTAAATACATAAGAAGATGTTTGATAAATTGGAACAGCGCGAGAGCCTGTTGATGGGTCTACTTCTTGACCTGCGTGTACTTGTAAAGTATCGAAATGTAATTGTTTTTCTGTTGACATAATAAAATTGTTTTGAATGTGACTACGATTAATAAATAGTAGGGTAGGTTAGTTAGCTAAAATTAGCAGCTGCACATTCGAATTTTACTATTGATACAATTATAGATGCTCTGAAGCAGGACGCCGTGTCCAAAAGAATGTTTTTTAGAATTGTACTTCATCTTTAAAAAAATTATTCATTTCTAACTACACTTTGTAGTTTTATATTTTATGTGAAATTAGAATAATTTTCTAAATAATAAAATTTATAATTAGTTTTTAGAAAATAAATCTATAAAATTGATTTAAAAAGAATATTCATGCCAAAAAGTTAAAAATATTTCTTTCGAAATCTATAAAAAGGATTTAAACAGAATAAAATTTGAAGTAAAAAAGAGAATATTAAGTAGAAAACATAAAAAAAGGAGATCAAAATTGATCTCCTTTTAAGTTTTATGATAAAAAAGTAATTAGTTTGCTAAAACGATTACTTTATTATTGTTCATTTCTATTGTTCCTCCTTTGATATCTAACAATAATGTAGATTCATTAGATGGAGAACTATAAACTTTTCCAGATTGATTATCGAAATCTTCGAAAGTTTTTGTGTGAACTTTAATTTTGATTGTTCCTTCACCTAAAGTTGCAACGATAGGAGCGTGGTTATTTAATAACTGAAATTCACCATCTTTACCTGGTAAAGTAACAGCATCTACTTCTGCATCGAAAACTACGAATTCTGGCGTAATAATTTGTAAGTGCATAATCCTATTGTTTTTAAAAAAAAGAGTACTTAGCAACTTTCAAAAAGAAAAGAAACGTAAGCACTCTTTATATGGTTAAATTATATTATTTAGCTTCTGCTAACATTTTTTCTCCAGCTTCAATCGCTTCTTCGATTGTACCACGTAAGTTGAATGCAGCCTCAGGATATTGGTCAACTTCACCATCTAAGATCATGTTGAATCCTTTGATTGTATCTTTGATGTCTACTAAAACACCTGGGATACCAGTAAACTGTTCTGCAACGTGGAATGGTTGAGATAAGAAACGTTGGATACGACGTGCACGGTGTACAACTAATTTATCCTCTTCTGATAACTCTTCCATACCTAAAATCGCGATGATATCTTGTAAAGCATTGTAACGTTGTAAGATTTCTTTTACACGTTGTGCTGTTTCGTAATGTTCTTTACCAATAATTGCTGGTGATAAGATACGAGATGTAGAGTTCAACGGATCTACCGCTGGGTAAATACCTAATGAAGCAATTTTACGATCTAATACCGTTGTAGCATCTAAGTGCGCGAAAGTCGTAGCTGGCGCAGGGTCAGTTAAATCATCGGCAGGTACATATACTGCTTGTACAGATGTAATAGATCCGTTTTTAGTAGATGTAATACGCTCTTGCATAGCTCCCATCTCAGTTGCTAATGTTGGCTGATAACCTACGGCTGATGGCATACGTCCTAATAAGGCAGAAACCTCAGAACCTGCTTGTGTAAAACGGAAAATATTATCTACGAAGAATAATACGTCACGTCCTTGACCTTGTCCATCTCCGTCACGGAAATATTCAGCTAATGTTAAACCTGTTAAAGCAACACGAGCACGTGCACCTGGAGGTTCATTCATTTGTCCGAAAACGAAAGCAGCTTTAGACTCTTTCATGTTTTCGCTGTTTACTTTAGATAAATCCCAAGATCCACCTTCCATAGAGTGCATGAAATCTTCACCATAATTAATTAATCCAGCTTCAATCATCTCACGCATTAAGTCATTACCTTCACGAGTACGCTCACCAACACCAGCGAATACAGATAAACCTCCGTGTCCTTTAGCGATGTTGTTCATCAACTCCTGAATTAATACTGTTTTACCTACTCCGGCACCTCCAAATAAACCAATTTTACCACCTTTTACATATGGCTCTACTAAGTCAATTACTTTAATCCCTGTAAATAAAACTTCTGCAGATGTTGATAATTCTTCGAATTTTGGAGCTGGACGGTGAATAGGTAAACCATTTTCTTTGTCTAAATTCCCTAAACCATCAATAGCATCTCCAACTACATTAAATACACGTCCTTTGATGTCTTCTCCGATAGGAACCATAATTGGTTTTCCTAAAGCGATAACTTCTTGACCTCTTTGTAAACCATCAGAACTATCCATTGCGATACAACGTACAGTATCTTCACCGATGTGTTGCTCGACTTCAAGAATTAATGTTTCTTTTCCTTGACGAGGAACCTCTAATGCATCATAAATATTTGGAAGGCCTTCTGCGTTATCAAAAATAACGTCAATTACAGGTCCAATAACCTGTGCAATCTTACCTTTCTTTTGATTTGCCATTATATGAAATGATTTAGTTTATTTTATTTGGGTGCAAAGGTAAGTTAAAAACATTGTATAATTTATATACTTTTTAAGATTTTTGTCATAATATTTTGATTAGTAATCAGAATATTACAATCAAAGGAAATTAAAAATAGATTTGAAGTTCGATTTGAAAGCCTTAATTTTGTGCAAAATCATTTTTAGTGAACGTTTATCAATCCTTAGAAGAAATCAAACCAATCAAACGTCCTGTCCTTACTTTGGGCATGTTTGATGGTGTGCACATTGGACACCAATCTATTCTAAAACAACTCAATACAATTGCAAAAGAAATTGATGGAAAAAGTGTTTTGATTACTTTTAATCCACATCCTCGAATGGTTTTACAACCAAATTGTGATCTTAAATTTTTGAACACTTTAGAGGAAAAAGAAAATGTTTTGCGTCAATTTGGGTTAGAACATTTGATTATTCAAGCGTTTACAAAAGATTTTTCGCAAGTAACTTCTGTCGAATTTGTCAAGAATTTATTGGTTGATAAAATTAATATTGATACGCTAGTGATTGGCTACGATCATCATTTCGGGAAAAATAGAGAAGGAAATTTTGAACAATTACAAGTTCTTTCGAAAAAATATGGTTTCAATTTGATTCAATTGCAAGCTGTCGAAGAAAATGATGTGGCGGTGAGTTCTACAAAAATTAGAAATGCACTTATCGAAGGAAATATCGCGTATGCGAATAAAGCGTTGAACTATCAATATCCGCTTTCTGGAGAAGTTGTTCATGGTGACAAAATTGGTCGTACACTTGGTTTTCCTACCGCTAATTTACAAGTTGATCCCAATAAATTAATTCCAAAAGATGGCGTTTATGCCGTTGATGTTTTTGTGGATAATCAAAAATATTTAGGTTTATTAAGCATCGGATTTAGAGAAACGGTTACCAATTCTCGTGAACATCGAGTAGAAGTGAATATTTTGGATTTTGATCGAGAAATTTATGGAGAAACAATTCGCCTTGAGTTTTTAGGTCATTTGCGAGATGAAAAGAAATTTAATTCGTTAGATGATTTAATTACAGCGATGAATCAAGACAAAGAAAATGCAATAAAATTGTACGGAAATAATTAAAAAAGGTTCGCTTTTAGCGAACCTTTTTTAGTATGACTACTTATTATAATATGTAAAAATTTCTTTTTTATTCTTTTCCAAAACTCCCAAAAGCGTAGCATCAACCTTTGGTTCGTTTGTCGTTAAAACAATTTTACTATTTACTTTCTCGAATGTAATGACAAGATTATTCGTTGTACTTTCAAATGAAATTTTATTTTTCAATTTCTTCTGTAATTTAAAATTCGTTCGTAAAATATCTGATTTTACTGTAAACTTCAAAGGTTTATAAACAATTGCAGATTTGTCAATCTCAGATTTTTTTGGTGAAACATCTAAAACCGAAGCTGTTTCTAACGAAGAATTTGCAGCGCGTGTTTCTGCAACAACCGTCATTTTCATCACATCAGAAGTATCTTTTAATTTAGCATTTTGTCTACTTACACCATTTGCGACTACAACACCAGAAGCTTTACTTGCTAACTTATCTGAAATGACTGAATCTTTTGTGTTACCAAAATTTTGACTATTTGCTTTAGCATATTGACCTTCTTTTTCTATGGAATCTAAAACCTTAGAACGAACTTCCATTGCTTGCGGTGCTGATAAATTAACTGGAGCATTTGGAGCGGACGCATTAGATAATTGAGGAAAATATCCTTCGTCAGCAATTGCGTCAGCAGAATGTCCTTCAATTACTTTATAAACAGGCTCTTTTGTAACTTCATCATTCTTTACTATTTCTAGAGGTTTTTCCAAATCTTTATCTTTCGATTCCAAAACCACTATTTCTTCTTGTTCAGTAGGTGATTGCTCAATAACTGGGGCATTTGTTTTGACAATTTCAAGTAAATTTTCTCTATTTTCAGTATTAATATTCTCGATAAAAAGTACAAAGTAAGGAATCGCAATCAACGCGAAAACAGCAGCAGAAAACCATACACTTGAAACAAATTCGCGAATAGGTTTCTTTTTCTTTTCCTCGTTCTGCAAACCAGATTCAATACGTTTCCACACCAAATCTCTCGGCTTTTCGCCGACAGTTTCGTTTCTTCTTGATCGAAATAAATCTTCTATTGGATCGTTTGTGTTCACGATAAACTTGATTTTATATTTTCATTCTTACTTAACATTTCCTTCAATTTCGTCTTCGCTAAATTAAGTTGCGATTTCGATGTTCCTTCTGTAATGCCCAAGCTTTCGGCAATTTCTTTGTGTTTATACCCCTCAATAACGTAGAGGGTAAACACGAGACGACAGCCTTCGGGCAGATAATCGAGGAGTTTCATCACATCATTTTCTTCTATTTGTTGCGAAGCTTCTTGATTAGATGAAATAGAAGAGGAGTAATCGTCAACATTGAGATGAAAAATTTTATTTTTCCGCAACTCCATCAAACATTCATTAATCATAATTCTTCGCATCCATCCTTCAAAACTTCCTTCGAACGAATAATATTCAAGATTCTGAAAAATCTTCAAAAATCCTTTTACCAACGCATCTTCCGCTTGTTGTATATCGGTAAAATAACGTTTACAAACCGCAAAAAATCGCGCATCATATTTTTCGTAAAGCAGCCGCTGTGCTTTCGAATCATTGCTGATACAAGCTTTTATGAGTTGTTTTTCGTCCAAAATACTTTTTCTTTCTTATTATTTAGATGCGAAAATTACGCTTCTGGTTGCTTTGATAGCGTAAAATATTTGTTAAAGTTCTGAAAACTTATTCATTAAACATAAAAAAAAGTCGCTACAAGAGCGACTTTATATTCATTTTTAATTGATTTTTTTATCCAACTAAATTATGTTTTACTAGATATTCTGCAATTTGAACCGCATTTGTAGCTGCACCTTTGCGTAAATTATCTGCAACAATCCAACAATTTAATGCATTTGGTTGAGATAAATCACGACGTATACGTCCTACAAAAACATCGTCTTTTCCTTCTGAATAGAAAGCCATTGGATAAGTATTTGTGTCTGGATTATCTTGTACTGTTACACCTTCCTGTTCTGCTAATAATTTGCGAACTTCGGCTAAATCAAAATCATTCTCAAATTCAATATTCACCGACTCCGAATGTCCTCCTTGCACAGGAACACGAACCGCAGTAGCAGTGATATTCATTTCGTCCACACGCATAATTTTACGAGGCTCACGCGTTAATTTCAATTCTTCTTTTGTATAACCTGTTTCTTCATCAAAAACATCACAATGAGGCAATGCATTTTTGAAGATTTGATATGGATAAACTTTCGCAACATCACGTCCTTCAATTTCTCCATTCAATTGTTCAACTGCATCTTTACCAGTTCCTGTAACCGATTGATACGTAGAAACAACAACACGTTTAATTCCATATTTTTTATGCAAAGGATTTAACACCATTACCAACTGAATTGTAGAACAGTTAGGATTTGCGATAATTTTATCATTTGTTGTTAAAATATCTGCATTGATTTCTGGTACAATCAACGGACGATCTGGATCCATTCTCCAAGCCGATGAATTGTCAATTACAGTTGTTCCAACTTCTGCAAACTTAGGCGCCCACTGTTTGGAAGTTTCTCCACCTGCTGAAAAGATTGCGATATCAGCTCGCATTTCTACAGCATCCTGCATTGATACAATTTTGTATTCTTTTCCTTTGTACTCAATAGTTTTTCCTATTGATCTTTCTGATGCTACTGGTATAATTTCAGTGATTGGAAAATTTCTTTCTTCCAAAACTTGGAGCATAACTCTGCCGACCATTCCGGTAGCGCCTACGACTGCTATTCTCATTTGTTTATTAAATAATGTATTATAAAATTTCGAATTGCTAATTTACTGATTATTTTGATACATTTTTCTCTCTTTCATAGGTTTAGCAATCAATTTGATATGATATATTTTATGTTATGATGTTAATTCAGGTTTTTGAACTTTTCCTCGAATTAAAATTTATAAATCTCTTTTTTATAAGAATTTTGAACACAAAAAAAGTGGAACAAATTGTTCCACTTTTTAAAATATTTTTGAAATAACCTTCAAATTTAGTCTTAAGCAAACTCGTTGTAAGCTGCTTTTAAGTTTTCTGCAATAGCTGCTGCAGAGTGCCCTTCGATGTGGTGACGCTCTAACATATGTACTAATTCACCATCTTTGAATAAAGCAACTGCTGGAGAACTTGGAGGAAATGGAGCAAAAAATTCACGTGCTTTTGCTACAGCATCTTTATCAAATCCTGCGAAAACTGTTGTTAAGTGTGTAGGAACTTTATCATTATCTAATGACATTACAACTCCTGGTCTTGCAGCACCTGCAGCACAACCACAAACACTATTTACCATTACCAAAGTTGTTCCTTCTTGTTTTATTGCTGCTTCTACTTGTTCTGGAGTAGTTAAATCTTCAAAACCATTAGAAGTCAACTGAGCCTTCATTGGCATTACTATTTCTGCTGGATACATATTGTTCTTTTTTTGTTTTAAATAAAAATAAATTATTTTCAAAGTTACATAATTCTAAAACTTTTTAGAATACTTACTTTTGCAGCAACAAATTTACATAGAATTTTGCAATATGAAATTGACTTTTGGTAAGAATGAGAAACTTAAAAGCAGAAAAGCATTCGATGAATTGTTTTCTGATGGAAAAACATTTGTTTCTCATCCGATTAGATTTGTCTACAAAATCAAGCCGAAAGCGGATTACAATATAAGGGTAGGAGTAAGTGTTGGAAAGAAAAAATTTAAATACGCAGTTGACCGAAATTTATTGAAACGCCGTGCTAAAGAAGCTTACAGATTAAATAAATTGTTACTTGAACCTAATGAAAACTATTCGGTTGATTTAGTGATGATTTATACTTCTACAAAACATCAACCTTTTGAAGTAATCGAACAATCTGTCAAAACTTTATTAGAAAAATTAAACGAAGCGATACAAACAAAAAAAGATTAATCCGAGGATTAATCTTTTTCATTTATTATAAGTTGTAAAACTGTTTATTTCTTAAGATTTGCCTGCAATCTGAAAAAACTAAAGTATACAGATACTAAAATTAATCCACAAACCGATGCTCCAATTCCTAAAACGCTACGAAAGTTTTCTTCAGCCATAAAACCAGCTTTATAATCCATCTCATATAGGTTGTAACCTAAACCTATCAACAAAACGATTGTCGCGATATAAATATATGTTTTCATTAGATAATGAATTTTTAAATTTTAATTTCATTCATAAACAATGCACCGATATTTGACGTAAATAATTTGATTGCGATTGACAATAAAATTACTCCAAATACTTTTTTCAGCACCGATAAAACTCCAGGTCCCATCCATTTTTCGAGTTTTCCTGCGAATTTCAGCACCAAATATACGATTAACATATTTAATATAATCGCAATCACAATGTTAATATCTGCAAACTGCGAACGAAGCGAAAGTACAGTTGTCAACGATCCTGCACCTGCAACTAACGGAAACGCAATAGGAACGATGGATGCAGAGTTAGATTCGACTCCTTTTTGGATTTCAATTCCCAAAATCATTTCGATAGCGATGATAAAAATCACAAAAGCTCCAGCAACGGCAAACGACTGAACATCAACACCAACTAATTTCAAAATTTTTGTTCCGAAAAATAAAAACGAAATCATCAAGATTCCTGCTGCGATAGACGCTTTTTCAGACTGAATATGCCCAACTTTGCTTCGAATTCCTACAATAATTGGAATACTTCCTAAGATATCGATAACTGCAAAAAGTACGGCGAAAGTTGTTCCGATTTGATTGAAAGAGAATTTCTGAAAAAATGATATTATATTTTCCATTCGTATTTAGTGATAATTAATTGGTTGATGCAAAAATAAAAGTTTTTATGAACAAATTTTCATAAAAAAGCAAGAAATCAATCTTAATCCAACCAATTCTTAAAATCTGTCACTTTTTCGCGACTCACAATCATATCTTGTTCGTTGTAAGTATTTAAAATTATTTTTAATCTAGAATTAGAATACATTGTAATTTCTTTAATCGAATCGATTTGAATAATTTGACTACGATTAATTCTAAAAAACTTTTTCGGGTCGATTTGTTCTTCCACTTTATCCAACGAAAAATCTACCAAATAATTTCGGTTTTCTTTTGTATGAATATACGTTGCTTTGTTTTCACTAAAAAAACATTCAATATTATCGATTTCTATAATTTTGATTGATGTTCCTATTTTAATCGAAAAACGTTCTTTAAATTTTTCTGTTTGATTATTTGAAAAAAAATTTTTCAATTCATTTAGATTAAAACTTGAAGATGCTTGCTGAAATTGTTTTTCAAATTTTTCAATTGCAAACTTCAATTCCTCTTCATCAACAGGTTTCAACAAATAGTCAACCGAATTTAATTTAAACGCTTTCAATACATATTCGTCATAAGCCGTCGTAAAAATAATCGCTGACGAAACATCAACTTGATTAAAAATCTCAAACGATAAACCATCTGATAACTGAATATCCAGAAAAATTAAATCTGGATTTGGATTCGTTTTCAACCACGCTACACTTTCTTCTACAGAATGCAACATTTCATGTATTTGATAACCCAATTTTTCTACACGTCGCTTTAATAAACGCGCAGCAGGCTTTTCATCTTCTATAATTAATATTTTCATCTTTTTTTAAGTTAGTTCACGAGTCGGTTTTCTCATAAAAATTTTATTCCAAACAAATAATAAAGCAAGTATAATGACAAAAATGATCAATGTTGCGAGATTTGTTTTTGCCATTAAAGCATGAATTGTTGCTGGAACAATAATCGATTTTGTTCGAATCGTTGAAAAGGTTAATACAAAAGAAAAAACAATGCACAATAACATGAAAATTCCAAAACCTCCAAATTGATCGAAATCTTTAAAAATTAGTAAATGCCAAACAGCCCAAAATACTCCTGTTACAATGCTTTTTATTATCCAAAATATATTTCCTAAAACATCGTTCAAATAACCTCTCCAGGTATATTCTTCAGCAATATCATAAAGCAACGTAACAGAAATAAAAATCGCTGCCCACAAATGTTTATTAATTCCGTAATCGTTATTTATCCCATAAATTGAATAACCAACGAGTAATATAAATGGAAAAATCAATGTTTTGAAACCTTCTTTTCCTAGAAGAGAGACTTCTTTTTTAACTTTAGAGAATTTATAGAAAAGTAAACTAATTAGAAAAATAATCAACCCATGATTCATATTCCAAGGCAGTTGAAAATCGACTAAACCTCCAAAAATCAATTGTAAAAAATTAGGACATTTACGAATCAGAAAAGTTCCGATTAATATCAATCCATAAAAAATAATTATTCTAACCCAATTTGTTTGCTTTATTTGATTTATAAAATTCATTTATTGCCACTTTTTATTTTGCTCTTTTTCCAAGATTTCTTTGGCTTTATTCTCTTCCCAACCAGAACCATACGCAAAAACTTTTACAGCATTTAGTGCAACGCCCAATCCCCAACCTAAAACTGGCCAATAAAACCACCAATGTCCATTATTTGTAACTAAATTCAGAATAAAAAAGAATAAACTCATTACAACATAAGTTCCTAAATGCGCATAAAACTTTTTCAATTCTTTTGCACGCTCTATTGCACGTAAATAAGCTTGTTGTTCGTCAAAATTTTGTGTATTCATAGTTGTATTTTTTTGTGTTAATATGGGAAGTTCTACACGAAATAGTTGTTCATTTTTTTCGATGTTCACTTCTCGGTTAGAAATTAATTGATAACGATTAATAATATTTTTCAGCCCAATTCCTGTCGAATCTTTAATGGTTTCTTTTGGTTGAAAAGAGTTTTCAATGATCAAATAATTATCTTTTTTATAAATCTTAATTTTAAGAGGTTTTTGATCAGATACAATATTGTGTTTAATCGTATTTTCTAATAAAATCTGCAAAGAAAGTGGTACAATAAATTCGGTTTCAGAGAAAGTTATTTGTTCAATTTCGAAATCGATGCTATTTTCAAATCTTAATTTTAGAAGGTTGACATAGGTTTTTGCAAAATTTATTTCTTCTTGAATCGACACAACTTCTTTGTCTTTTTGTTCTAAAACATATCGATAAATCTTAGAAAGCGATGTTGTAAAATCTATCGCATTATCTGGATTTTCTTCAATCAAACCAGTTAAAACATTCAAACTATTGAATAAAAAATGTGGGTCTAATTGATTTTTTAAAGTTTCGAATTGTGCCGTTGCTGTTTCTGCTTTTGTTGATTCTATGACAATTTTACGTTCTAATTTATTTTTTTTTCGATCGATAATAAAGAATAAAAACAAAAAGAAAACCGTGATAACTGCAACTAAAAGATAATTGATCGATTGATCGTAAAAAATATATTTCTGCAAAAGGAGATTCGCAAACTCCACGAATACATAATACAATACCAACGTATAAATAATAGAACGTAAAAAATACTTTCTTAAAACTTTTTCTGGTTTAGGCGAATCTGGTACATCTGTTCTATATTCATTAAAAACGCTTGTATTCACAAAAGATGCTGCAACACTGAACGAAAAATATCCGATAAAATATTTGATAGCTTCTGGATGAAAAAATTGATTGAATGATACATTTGGAGATGTAAAAAATATCACGCTATAAATCAAAACATTGATTACAAATAGAATCAAAATATTACGAACAATTAACTTTTTGTCAGAAACAATAATTCCCTCAATGAATTTGTAAACAATAAATCCTAAGGCTATAAATTTCGTAGAATGACCAACTAATTTACCTAACTCAAAAGATGATGTTATAGGATATACCGATTCACTTTCATTTAAAATATATATAAATAATATCAATGAAATTAGAATAGAAAAAATTGTTATTAATCTTTTATTATATGGTTCCATATCAAGCAATCAAATTAATTAACCAAAAAATAATTTCGTGAATAAATTGTGCAACTAAAGCTATCATTATAGTACGTTTTTACATTCGTTATTCAACAAGGCTTCGGCACGATCTTTTCCCCATATCGGTTCATTATTCTTTGGCTTTTCAGTATCGAATAAAGCTAAAGATTTTTTTACATTTTTACAATCTTGTGTAATATCCATTCCGCTATATTTTGCAGCATTGATATTGAACTCAGCCAAACCTAAAACAGAACGCGGATTAGTAGGGTTTAACATCAACGATTTTTGATAGATTTGTACTACTTCTGGATAATAAATTGCTCCATTTTGCATTGGATTCTGCACAATTTCTGCTGTTAAATACAAGGCTTTTAAATTGAGAATTTCTACATTTAATGGATTATTTCTGACTAAATCATCGATTTGAGTTTTTACATTCAAAAGAATTTCTTCATTTTTAGTAATATCTTTTGATTCGAACGTTTTCAAAACTTCAGAAAAAGTCAAGTAATATTTAGGCAACCATTCATTTGGATAATCATTTATTAATTGCTTAAAATTAGCTTCAGAAGAATGATTTCCTTTGTTCCATTCCGTTAAAGTTTTATTCATATCTGATTCAAAATTCTTTTGTGCAAAAGTTGATACAGTGAATAAAATTGCGATTGTTAAGAAAACTGTTTTTATCATTTATGTTTTTTTATTTGTTGAGTCAAAGTTCTTACAAACACTTCTTGTTTGAAATTATATGTTACCGAATTGTCAATTTTTGAGGATGAGTTGTAAGGACAAAAATAAAAGGGACAACTCAAAACTGAGATTGTCCCTTTTACTATCTAAAAAACTTGAAATTTATTTTCGTAATAATTCTTCGGAAATATTTTGCGTAGCTTCGAAAACTTCTTCTAAATTTTGATGCAAACCACCAAAGGCATATTTAGCTTGTCGTGCGTTGTTCAGCAACAATTTCCATTGTTCTACGGCTAATTCACTAACACCATTTTCGATCAATTTATTTGCAATCACCTCGTCAGAAAAATGAGCTAAATCTGTATTCGTTTTTAATAGCGCAGCATTACACAAAATATTTTCTTGTAATTGATAAAAATCTTTTTGGTCTTCAACGTTTATTTTTTGCTTCAATTCATCTAATTCAGCAGAAATTTGACTCGAATTTATCGTTGGTTTTTCAACCAAAGTAAACTTTTGGGTTTCTGTTTTTGGTTGGTATGATTCAAAATTATTTTGCTCGTTAAGAGGTTTTATTTTTGGTTCAATTTTTTGTTTTTGTGTCGGGTTATTTTTCTTTCTCATCAAAAATAAACTTCCAGCACTCAATGCAATTACACCACCAGTTAACCACAACCAACCGCTTTTTCCTTCTTTCACATCGTTCGTCATTTCTTCTATTTTATCAGAAATTGTCGAATCTGGTGAATTAGAAGCCACAGCCGTTGCAGAAGAAGTTTTAGAACCTGAAACAGACAAATTAATCGAATCTGATTTCAAGGTTACATATTTCTCTTTAACAGGATCGAAATAACTAAATTCTACAGGCGAAATCGTATATTCTCCTCCAAAATTTGGGACAAGAACTGTTTGCTCAGCAACTTTTCCTTTCATTCCTGTATCATAGGTTTTATATGCATCGCGTTTTTTCGGTGCGAATTTTTCTAAATTTTTTGGCGTCGTAATTTCAGGTAAATTAATCGTATTAAAGTTTCCTGTTCCAATAATTTCAACATCAAAATTTACACTTTCATTGGTTGCAACTTCTTTTTTATCAACCGAAGCGTTCATTTTAAATTGACCAACTGCACCGCTAAAATTCTTTGGCTTTCCTTCTTCTGGAAGTGCTTTTGCATTAATCACAACTGGATTACTACGCACTTCTACAGGCTCCGCTCCATACGTTGTTTGCAACACCACATCTACCGAAAACGGATCGATTTCTATCTTTCCTGGTTTTTGAGGAAAAACATAATAACGTGCAATTTCTTCGGAGAAATATTGTTTTCCTCCAACAATTTCTTGCTTGATATTTTCGGGAGAGCTTTTTACAATTTTCGGGCTTAATCCGTCTAAATTTCCTTGACGAAAGTTTTGTTTACGATTAAGATAAGATAAATCTTTTACGTATAATTTTACTGATAAACCAACTTGTTCGTTCACATAAGGATTCGTTTTCGAAACTTTACTTTGTAGAAAAACAGGCTGCGAAGTATTACTTCTAAAATTGTTGTGCGTCAACCCCGTTCCTTTCACTACAACATCGACAGGTTTCGATGTATAGGTTTTTCCATTAATCACAATTTTAGCAGCTCCAATTCGATATTTACCTTCTTTTTCAGCAACAAAAGCAAGGATAATTCCTTCTTCTATCACTCCTTTTCCATTCACATAAGAAACATTTTGCGAGCGTTGTTCACCTACAATTTGTAATCCATTATGTGGAGGATATTTCATTGGTTGATCAATCGAATAACTATCTGTATTAGATTCGATAAAAAAGCCCACGCTAAATGCTTCTCCTAAACTGACCTGTGTTTTATCTGCATCAGATTTAAAAGAAATTTGTTGTGCTAACGCTGTGATAGACGTTAAGGCAAACACTAAAAAGCTATTTAAAACGCTTGTCGTTGTCATTACCAATCCTTAGATGTTGTTGTTCGTTGTTTTTCTGCTTTTTGTTGAATAATTTTTCGTTGGGTTTTGGCTTCCTGATTTTGCAATGCTTTTAGCAAACCGTCTCCCAAATTATTCTTTGCATTATCTTGTTCTTTTCCGTCTCCATTATTTCCTTGTTTGATTTCTGGAGATTGATTATTTCCTTGTCCTTTATTGTTTCCATTTTCACCACCAGCTTTCGGGTTTCCTCCTTGATTTTGCTGTTTCTGCTGATCAGATTGTTGTTGTTGAGATTGATTCTGATTCTGATTTTGCTTTTGGTTATTTTGGTTTTGTTGATTCTGTTTATTTTGCTGCTGTTGTTGTTTTTGCTGATTACTTTGATCTTGTTTGTTTTGATCTTTATTATCCTTATTATTTTGATCTTTTTGTTTCTCACGTTCTTTTTCTAACATTTTTTTTGCTAATGCATAGTTGTAACGTGTTGCATCATCTTTTGGATCATTTCGTAAGGCTTGTTTGTAATTATCAACAGCATTTTGATAATCTTTTTCCTGCATAAAAGCATTTCCTAAATTGTGATAAGCCAAATGTTTATCATTATTCGTTTTAGATACTTCAGCAGAACGTTTGTAATGCGCTATACTTTCTTTGTAACGTTTTTGTTGAAATAAAGCATTTCCTAAATTGTAATTTGCTTTGACAGAAGTTGGATCTTCCATGGTAGCTTTCTTGTAGGCAACTTCTGCATTATCAAATTTTCCTTTTTGATAATACTCGTTTCCTTCAATAATGTAGCTTTTCGCTTTCGATTGACTATAACCAAAAACGGATAAAAGCATTATTCCTAAAAATCCTATTTGTTTTAAAAAGTACATCATTTTACCATACAAACTTACTATTTCTTTTTGTTAAAAATCTTATATTCAGATGTTAATAATTCCACAAAAAGTAAACAAACCGCAACCGCTAAAAACCACTGATAAATATGATTCATATCTCTTGTTGTAGAGTTAGCAATTTCGTTTTTATCTAATCGGGCTTTATACATTGATAATGCGGATAATGCATCTTGCGTATTATCCAAATGAATGTAAGTTCCGTTTGTATCTTGTGCCAATTTGCGAAGATTTTTATCTTCTAATTTTGTAATAACTATAGAACCTGTTTCGTCCTTTTTATAGTCTTCGGCGTAGCCATTGTAATACATCGGAATTGGAGCTCCTTTATCTGTTCCAACACCAACTGATACAATATGAATTCCGTTATCTTTTGCTATTTTAGAAGCTTGATTAACTGTATTTTCGTTGTCTTCTCCATCCGAAATTAGTACAATTAATTTACTTGTATTCGCCGATCCTTTGAATGTTTTTGCAGCTTCCTGAATCGCATTTAAGTAATTTGTTCCTTGACTCGAAATTAACTCAGTATTAACATTTTGCAAATAACTTTCGATTGCAGCATAATCATTTGTCAATGGAGAAATGGTATAAGCATTCGCCGCAAACGCAACCAAAGAAGCTCGATCTCCACCTAATTGATGTAATGTTTCTGTGATTAATTTTGTTGCTTTTTCTAATCGAGAAGGAGCAACATCTTGCGCATTCATCGAACTTGATAAATCTAACAAGAAAACCATATCAATTCCTTCGCGCTTTACTTGCACATCTCGTTCACCATAAAGTGGATCCATCAATGCAATCACCATTAAAAATAAAGCCACACAAAATGCAATGATTTTGAAGCCATAACGCTTTGAAGATGTGATTGGAAAAACAAATGGAAATAATTCTTTATCTGCAAATGTTTTCTTTACACGTTCGCGCCATTGAAATACTGTTATCGATAGAAAAATAACGACAAACAATAAAATCATCAACCAAATATTATGTAATTCTCCCCACTGCATTAGATTAATTCTTTAAAAACGGTTCTTCGTAAAATGGCTTCTAATACCAAAAGGATGAATGCAGGTAATAAGAATCGTGCAAACAATTCGGTATAATTATAATATTTGACTTCGTTAATTTCTGTTTTTTCAAGTTTATCAATTTCGTTATAAATATTTTTCAAACTTTCATTATTCGTTGCTCGGAAATATAAACCTCCCGTTTTATCAGCAATTTGTTCTAACAATTTTTCATCAATTTGTACAGGACGCATATCAAAAACATAATCACCTAACATATCGTAACCATAAGGCATAGGTGCCATTCCGTTTGTCCCAATACCGATTGTATATACTTTAATTCCCTTTTCAGCTGCAATATCAGCAGCTTGTCTTGGCGAAACATACATTAAATCTCCAGAAGGATTTACACTTTCAACACCATCTGTAATCAAAATAACTACTTTAGATTTTGCCTTACTATTTTTGAGATGATTAACAGCTGTTGCTAAACCAACTCCAATTGCTGTTCCATCAGCTAAACTACCTGAATGTAACATTTCGATTTCTTGCGTCAAAACATCACGATCTGTTGTTAATGGAACACGTGTCAAAGCTTCTCCAGAATATTCGACCAAACCAACTCTGTCCGTTTTTCTTCCAATTGAAAAGTCTTTTGCAACTTCTTTTAACGCTGTTAAACGATCTGGTTTCAAATCGCGTGCTAACATACTCAACGAAGTATCTACAGTCAATAAAATATCAACTCCTTCGTCCGATTTTACTTTTGTTGTAACATCTACATAACGTGGACGAGCCAAGGCAACAATGCACAAAGCCATTGCGATAATTCGCATCAAAAATAAAAGTGGTTTGTACGTCGCTAACGAACTTTTTGCACCTCCAAATGCTTTGAGCGAAGGTAATTTTAAGGATGCTTTTTTCTGGCTCGTTTTGCGAATTTCTCTGAAAATAAAGAAAGGCAAAGCAAGCAATAAGAGTAAGATCCAAGGATTTTGAAACTCAAAATTTAGCATTCCTAATTGTTATTAAACTGTTTATATTTTTCTCCCGTCACTTGATCTTTTTTCAAATCTTCGTTCTCCGGAATTTCTAATGGTTTTACACGATCTACAAATTCATCTACCCAATTTCGATGCGAAATATTTGTTGGTTCATCAAATTCTTGTTTGGCGAATTTTACCAAATCAGCATCGAACAAAAATTGTTTAAATTTCTGTACATCTTCTGGTAAAACATCTGGTTTTGTCGCAACATATTTTACTAAATCATCCGACAAAATTTCTAATGCAGAAAAGTTATAAATACGTCCTAAATATCGTCTTACAATAAATGATAATTGCGTGTAATATTCTTTTTGTTCGCCTCGTTTCAAATATTTCTTGGCATCCAACGCTTTTAAACTTGCTTTCGCTTCGTCATAAGGCGTTTTGTACGAATCTTTGCCAGATAATTTCGATTTTGCGCGAACATATAATACAACCAAAACAATTCCGATGATAAATAAAATCAACGCAATAATGCCGTACAACCAATATTTATTCCAATAATCTCCAATAGAATATTCTTCTTCCATCACAGGTTTTATCGGGAAAATTGCATTTTTCGTTGTATCAATTGCAATATCTTGAATATCAATTTCGAGTTGTTTTGTTGTTAAATCTTTTCCATTTTTCTGAATGATAAATGATGGAATATTAAATTTACCTGCATCATATCCAGTCAATTCTAAATGTTGAACAATTTCAGATTTTCCATCCGTTTTTACAGTGTCAATTTTTTGACCTAAAACTTCGATGTGATGATTAATTGAATCTGAAATCGTAGGAAAAACAACTTTATCTCCTTCTTTGTAATCAATTTTCAATTCATATTGGATTGGCTCGCCAATTTTGATTGTCGTGCGATCCAATTTTGGCGTAATTTCTTGCGCAAATGAAAATTGAAGGATAAAAAAACTTACTAAAAGCAATAAATTCTTCATTAGGCTTTATGACTTTTAAAGTAGTTTAACAATGGGCGAACATAATCTTCGTCGGTACGAATACTGATTGCGCCTGAATGATTTTTCTTGAAAATAGATTGATAACGTTGATCTAAATCACGATAATATTGCGCATATTGTTGACGCAATTTCTTCGATGAAGTATCTATCAAGCGGATTTCGCCTGTTTCGTTATCTTGCACATGAACCAAACCTACATCTGGAAAAGATTGTTCTTTTTCATCATAAACTCTAATTCCAGTCACATCATGTTTTTTTGCTACGATTCGCAACGCTTTTTCATAATCAGACGAATCAATAAAATCTGAAAGAATAAAAACATTTGATTTTCGGCGAACCAAATTCATAAATGTTTCCAAAGTCTCTGCTAAATCAGTTTTCTTACTTTTTGGCTCATACGAAACAATTTCTCTCACCAAACGCAACACATGTTGTTTTCCTTTTTTGGGTGGAATAAATTTCTCCACTTGATCCGAATATAATATCAAACCAACTTTATCATTATAAGTAATTGCCGAAAAAGCCAATGTAGCGCTCAATTCAGCAATTGTTTCCATTTTAATTTGTTTTCGTGTTCCAAAGTTTTCAGAATTCGAAACATCAACCAATAAAAACATGGTTAATTCTCGTTCTTCTTCAAAAACTTTTACATAAGGTTCGCTGTATCGAGCCGTTTTATTCCAGTCGATATTACGAACGTCATCACCGTATTGATAAGGACGAATTTCACTAAAAATCATACCTCTTCCTTTGAATGAACTGTGATATTCACCCATAAAAAGGTTGCTCGCTTTGCGCTTGCTTTTTAGCTCAATACGTTTTACACGTTTGATGATTTCTTTTGCATCCAAAGTTTAAATGATTTTGAATAATGGTTTAAGGAACTGGAACAACATTAAGAATATTGTCGATAATTTCTTCTGGCGTAACATTTTCTGCTTCTGCTTCGTAGCTAATTCCGATACGGTGACGCAACACATCTTTTGCCATTGCACGCACATCATCTGGAATAACATAAGCGCGTTTGCGTAAAAATGCATACACTTTAGAAGCTTGTGCCAAATTGATCGATCCACGAGGCGAAGAACCAAACGAAATCATTGGAACCAATTTTTCTAATCCAACTTTTTCGGGAAAACGAGTCGCGAAAATAATATCCAAAATATATTTTTCAATTTTTTCGTCCATGTAAACTTGTTTCACCATTTCGCGCGCATCCAACAATTCTTGTATAGAGATTACTTTCTCAATTTTTGGAAATGATTGATTAATCGAATTTCTCAAGATCAAACGTTCTGCTTCAAATTCCGGATAAGTAATTACAGTTTTCAACATAAAACGGTCAACTTGCGCTTCTGGCAAAGGATAAGTTCCTTCTTGTTCCACTGGATTTTGAGTTGCCAAAACCAAGAAAGGTTTTTGTAACGGATACGTTTCATCACCAATTGTTACTTGACGCTCTTGCATTGCTTCTAACAAGGCAGATTGTACTTTTGCAGGCGAACGGTTAATCTCATCAGCTAAAACAAAATTGGCGAATATTGGTCCTTTTTTGATTCTAAAATCGTTTTCTTTTACATTGTAAATAAGTGTTCCCACAACATCGGCAGGTAACAAATCTGGTGTAAATTGTATACGAGAAAAAGATCCATCAACAGCATCAGATAATGTTTTAATCGCCAATGTTTTTGCTAATCCAGGAACACCTTCTAATAAAACGTGTCCATTTCCAAGTAATCCGATTAATAGACTTTCAATCATTTTTTCTTGTCCAATAATCGCTTTATTGATTTCCGATGTCAACCTTGCAATGCTTTCGCTTTTTGCTTCTATTTGTTGGTTTAGTTGTTGTATATCCAAAATTTCGTTGAAATTAATGTTTATATTATTGATTCAAATTTCCTCTAAAATTAACAAATACAATTGATTTAGAAATTAAAACTTTCATACAATATTGTTAAACTTTGTTAAGACAAAAGTAGTGTACCAAACGATTTGATTATTATTTTCAGGAAAATTTTTCCAAGACTTACAAACTATTTATAAACAATAAACGTTTCTAAATAATATTTCTTTAAATCATTATACAATAACTATTTAAAGAATATTTATATTTTTACTGAAAAACAATACTGTATGAAGAATTATTTACTGATGATTTGCTTTATGACAAGCATTTTAACTTTTGCTCAAAAGATTCAGGTTGTATCTGGAAACACTGATTTTTTAAAAGATCAAAAAGAAATTAATGTTCAACTATTATTTGATGATGTTAAATTTTATGATGAAAATAAAACTGAAACTGAATATTTAGAGAAACGTGAAAAAGATGTTTTAAATAATCCGAAAAGAGGAGAAAATTATTGGAAACAATGGCTTGCAGATTGGAATGAAAATAGAAATGTTACTTTTTTGGATAAATTTATAAAAGGAACTACTAAATCTAAAAAATTAAATTTTGTAAAAAATCCAGCTGCAAAATATACTTTGATTATCAATTCTGAATGGATTTATCCTGGTTATCATGCTGGTATAGCTATTGAACCAGCAAAACTAAGCACAACTTTAAATTTTGTTGAAACTGCAAATCCTTCTAACATTTTACTTTCTATAAAATCGGATAAAGTAAAAGGAACTTCGGGTAAAAATGATTTTGTTATGGAATACGGTCGAATTGCTTCTGCTTACGAATCAACTGGAAAATTATTAGGAAAAGAATTGAAATAATTTTTCAAAAAAATACATCAAAATCCATTCGATAAAGAATGGATTTTTTTATTCAATAAATTTGACAACTTTGTTAAAAAATTTAATAAATCCTTGATTTCACCGATACTTAACACTCGTTTACCTCAATATTTTTGACGTCTTTTTTTTGTGTTGCAACTTTGTTTCAAGAAAAATGAAAAGAATATAATTCTAACATTTAGTTGTAAACAAAAACATAGATTATGAAAAAAGCATTTTTATTAGCAAGTATAATGATGGTTATGGCAGTTTCTGCTCAACAAAGACCACAACAAGGTGAACGATCTGGAAATAGAAAAGAGCAAAGAGAACGCCCAACTGTAGATCAACAATTAAAAAAATTTGATCAATATAATTTGAGTTCTACTCAAAAGAAAAAAGTAAAATCGTTGTTAGAAAGTAGAGATTCTGACATGAAAAAAGAATTTGCGAACAGAGACAAAAATTCTACTCAAAAAGGAGAAAGAGGTTCTCGACCAGAAAAAGGTACAAACGATTTTGATATTAAATTAGAGAAAATTTTAGACAAAAATCAGTTCAATCAATACAAACAAGATCGTGAAAAACGTATGAAATCTGATAAATTTAGTATGCACAAAAAACGTGATGCAAAAGGAAATAGACCTTCGTCTAAATGTGCATAAAATCATAAAAAATAGGGTTAACCTATAAATTTTGATGGTTAACCTCTATTAATTTAAATTTTGAAAGAATATTTTAAAATTTGTATGAGTTTTAAAATTATTATTGAATAGCACAATGTGTTATTTTATTTCATAAGTAAGTTTTTTTAAAGTAGTTTTTAAAATTCATTTTCATTCAATTATCAAGTGAAAAGCGAGCTAAATCGGCTCGCTTTTCTTTTTTTATTCTTCTGGCATTGCTTGCCATTTTTTATAAAGATTAATGATGAAATAAAAACTTATTAAATATAAAATTGGATTGATGTAAAGAAAAATTTTTGCAAATTCTTGTAACATCAATAATTCTTTATTTGTTTGTCTAAACTCATAAATATTCATATGTTTATTTGCTTCATATAACATTTCTTCACGCAAATCTGTGTAAAAACTAAGCATCACAATTCCAATAAAAATATTGGTCGCAACAAACCAATTAAGATTAACACCTGTCAAAACTTTATATTTTTTGGAACGTAAGCCAATTAGTGTAATCACTATAAATGCAATGTAAAAAACAAATAAAATAATATAAGGTGTGAATTGTGTATAACCAATACTCGCATCGATAGAAATTCCGAAAACGCTTCCTAAAATTGCCAAAATTCCTGCGCCAATTAATGAAATTAACCAAACTTTGAACGAACTAAATCTGAATGTAATGATAAGAACGGTAATAACTAAAGCGATTAGTAAATAATACTGAATATGTTCTAACCAAGTGGAACTATATTTCGAAAACTCAATATTTTCATACACTTTGTTTAAACTTGATTGGTTGATATAATCATTCAGTTTTTTATCTACAGTTTGATAAGGATCAATATAATTCAATTTATGATCAATGAAATAATATGGATATTGAGGCAAATAATCAATCCAATTTTTATGTTTGAACTGATAACCAATTTCTTGCTTTTTTAATAAATCGGTATAATTATTCAATAAATTTTCAATTACTTTTCGATCATTTTTTTGCAACAAAGCAATCCATTGTTCATCATAAAATTGATGATTTAAAGTAGAATCTTTCGGATTGTTAAAAACCAAAAAACTATAATTATACAAACTTGCTAAGTTGTAATAAACATCTGGTTTTCCAGCAGAATTTAATGATACTGCAGCAGAATCGACAACAGCATAAGTTGAATCTACAGCTGCTGTAGTAGGATAGTCCATTTCTTCTTGAAATGAATCTGTAGATGAATTATTCTTTTTTAGAGGTTGATACGTTTGATTAAAATTAATTTTAGAATAACTAAATCGCTCCGGAAAATAATCTCTTAATAAGGTTTCAAATTCAGGATTTCTGAAATACGGATCCAAAAAAGCATCATATGAGTATGTTGGATTTTTTCTTAAATATTCTCTCTTATTTTTTTCATATAATTCTCTTGTTTCTTTTTCCAAAACCAACGAATCAAAAGCTGGAACAGACAAATTTCTCGAATAATTATCGTATCCAAAATTTGGTTGCAACGTAAAACCTTGCGTTCTATTTATAATATCGATATCTTTCAAATATTGTTCTTCGCTCATATAATTTGAAACACGTAATTTAAGACCAGTTTTGAACGAATTTGGTACATAAAACATCAAAAATATAATGACGAAAACGGCTAAAAATTCTTTGAACAAATAATTTCTTGAGGTAGGGTAATTTGATTTGAAACGATTATTTTTTATATAGAAATACAACCAAATAACGCCGATAATGACACCAATTAATAGATAATAAATTGCAATTCCTGAGTTGAAAAACACTTCATAAAGTCCAGTTTCTTGCAGTTGAGATTTTTTAGTAAAAAACAAAAAACCATTGATAAATGCAATCAAGTTGAAAACTAAAACCGTCAACAAAATCCAAATAAATTTCAGATTCCAAATCAATGGATATTTGGTAATTAAAGTTTGATTTATTTTTTTGAACATAGTTGGTGGTTTTAATTGACAAAAAAGCGACGACTTGATTTCGAAATATCTCGAATGTATTTTACTTTCAATAATGATTTTCCGATTTCGGACAAAATCATATTCATCGAAATTTCATCATCAAAATATGCGATATATGATCCTCCATTGAATTTTATCTGTTTAATTTCGATGTTAGATAAAGCTGTTAATAACTCTTCTTTTGTGTTTTCCACATCAATTTCAACAATCGTAAAATCACCTTCCAAATCATTTGTATCTCCTTCTATTTTAAGCTTTCCTTGCTCTAAAAAGAGAACTTCTGTCGATACTTTTTCAACTTCGTACAATTGTTGAGAACTCAAAATAACACCAAAAGGATTGCGAATAGATTGCGATAAAAATTTCAAATCTTCGAGAATAATTTGTTGCGCCAAAATATCCAAATTCGCCAAAGGTTCGTCTAATAACAAGACTTTTGGACGACGCAATAACGTTCGCGCCAACTCGAATCGCATTTTATAACCAGACGACAATTGTCGCCATTGCAAATCCTTGTAAGGCCAAAGCCCCAAACGCGCCAACATAACATTCGCTAATAACCAATTTTCTTCGTTGTAAATATCATAACATGTCAAGGTAAATTGCAGATTTTCCATCAACGAACCATATAAAACTTCTATTCGTTGCGGCACATAAACTAATTTTGTTTTCAGCTCGAAACTAAATGTTTTTGCTTTAGAAAAATGATAAATTATTTCGCCAGAAGTTGGTTTCAATTCACCACAAATTAAACGTAATAAAGTCGTTTTTCCATTTCCATTTTCTCCAACTAATCCAACAACTTCTCGTGATTTCAAATCAAAAGTAATGGGATGAAGTTTAAAATTTCGACGATGATAAACTTTTTCAACATTGTTGGTTGATATCAATGTTTCTTCTTTTTGAAAGGGCGGAGGAGGAGCTTGTTTCAACTTTTCCACCAATTGTAAAGCTTGCGTTGTTTTATTTTCGTTCGTAGAATTCTCGTTGTAATAAAGATTCGAATAGGAGATAATCTCTTTGTAAAAAGATTTCTCACCCAAATCCAACACACAATCAATTAATCGACGATAACCCAAATCGAGATCATTGTGCTGCAAATGATTTTCTACTTCGTTTAGTCGTTGGTTAAATTCATTCATAGATTGATTATTAAATCATTACGAATATAACAATCCTTTTCTATAAATAAAATGGCTAATTGTAGGGAGATTTCAGTTTCAACAATTTTTAATAAACTATCTTAATTACTTTTTAATTCATTATTTATAAATGTTTTATAATTAACAATTTTAACTTTATTAAATCAATTTAGTTCTAAATTCATCATTATTCACAAGTTTTAATAAAGTCTATTCATAACTTCTTAATTAATTTATTTTGAATAGTTTACTATTAACAATATGAGTAATTAATCAAGCTGTAAACATTCTTTTTATAACTCAGTTGAAAAGCAGTTAATTTATTAAATAACAAGTGATTACTATTAACAATTTTAGAATCATTGAGATTCCTCCTAACGTCGGAATGGCAGAAAATTTAATGCTAAAAAAAATGTCATTCTAAACGAAACCACAGTAAAGTGAAGAACCTAATCATTAAGATGAGAAGTTGAAATAAATTCAACTCAACAATTAAGACAAAAAAAGTCGAGCAAATGCTCGACTTAATTTTTCTACTATTTTAAGTATTTTTTTCCCTTTCTTATTTTAAAATTGCGGCAACTCCTGGTAATTCTTTACCTTCCAACGATTCTAACATTGCGCCACCTCCTGTAGAAACGTAGCTTACTTTGTCATCGTAACCAAATTGTTTTACGAAAGCAACAGAATCTCCTCCACCAACAAGTGAAAAAGCGCCGTTTGCCGTAGCTTCAGCAATTGCATCACCTAAAGCAATAGTTCCTTTTGCAAAATTTGGCATTTCAAAAACACCTAAAGGACCATTCCAAAGAATTGTTTTCGAATTGTTAATTACATCTGCAAAAACTTTTGAAGATTCTACACCAACATCCATTCCCATCCATCCATCAGGAATTTCATCTGAAGGAACTGTTTGTGTATTTGCATCATTACTAAAATTATCAGCGATTACATTGTCAACTGGTAAATAAACTTTTACATTATGTTTTTCACATTCAGCCAAAATTTCTTTCGCTAAATCTAATTTATCATCTTCTACCAACGAATTTCCGATTTTTCCGCCATTTGCTTTCACAAATGTATACGTCATTCCACCACCAATAATCAAGTTATCAATAACTGGTAAAATATTGTTGATAATCGTAATTTTAGAAGATACTTTAGCACCTCCAAGTACCGCTGTTACAGGTTTTTCTCCGTCTGATAACACTTTGTTAATAGCTGTTAATTCTTGTTCCATTAACAAACCAAAACATTTATTTTCTGGAAAAAATTCGGCAATAATTGCAGTCGAAGCATGTGCGCGGTGTGCTGTTCCGAAAGCGTCATTCACATAAATATCTCCAAATTGAGCCAATGCTTTAGCAAAATCTTTATCTCCAGCTTCTTCCTCATTATGGAAACGAACATTCTCCAATAATAAAACTTGGCCTGATTTTAGATTACTAACTTTTTGTTTCGCATCATCGCCAATAACATCATTCGCAACGATCACATCAACACCAAGAATTTCTGAAACTTTTGATGCAATATGTTTTAATGAATATTTATCATTGAATTCGCCTTTAGGACGTCCCAAATGACTCATTAATACAACAGCGCCACCATCTTTCAATATTTTGTCAATCGTTGGTTTTGCAGCTCTAATACGTGTATCATCTGTCACATTTAAATTTTCGTCTTGCGGAACATTGAAGTCAACACGAATCAATGCTTTCTTGTTTTCGAAATTGTAGTCGTTGATTGTTTTCATATTTTGATTTGAAATTTTGAACTACACAAAAGTAATCAAACTTTCATTTTGAGACTTAAAATCATTCAATACAATTTTCAACTATTAACAATTCATAATAATATATATAGTTTAATTAATTTTTAAATTTTAAAAAAAGAAAAAAATGTTACTATTATTAGCACTGTTAATATGTGGATAACTAAAGTGAGATAAATTTTATTTAATAGCAATTAACAAGCTATTATTTGTAATTTTGTTTTGTAATGAAAGAGTTAGATATTCTATCAACAATTTATCATTTTGGTTGATAAACAACTTTTGTTAAAAAGAAGTTTTGTGAAAACTATTCATAACGGTGTGTAAATCTTTTATGCCAAAATGAAAACTTTTGCTTGACTTGTATTGATTTATTTCTAATTGATTTTTTGAATCAGATTTCCAAATTTTTCTCTCGAAAAGTTATTAGTTTTATTCAATCATCTTTTAACAAGTTGTTACTTTTACTTAACATTTGATTTACAATTATTTAAACAAAAACAACAAAAACACCTGTTAATTAAATGAAAATTGCAATCGGAGCGGACCATGCTGGGTTCGATTATAAGGAGAAATTAGTACCCTTTTTAACAAGTCAAGGATTTGAGGTTGAGGATTTTGGTACGTTCTCAACAGCGAGTGTTGATTACCCTGATTTTGCACACCCAACGGCACAAGCTGTGGAAGATGGAAAAGCAGATTTCGGAATTTTGATTTGTGGTAGTGCGCAAGGCGTTACAATGACTGCAAATAAACACCAAGGAATTCGTGCTGCATTATGTTGGATGATGGATATTGCCAAGTTAGCTCGTCAACACAATAATGCAAATGTGTTAACTTTACCTGCACGCTTTATTGCGTATGAATATGCAGAAGAAATTGTGAATACATTTTTAGCAACAGAATTTGAAGGTGGTCGTCACCAAGGACGCGTAGATAAAATTGCTTGTTCATACAACGGATAATTTTATACATCTATTATAAGATATAAAATCGGTCAATTCGTTAGAGTTTACCGATTTTTATTTTAAAAATTAAATTTAAAACTATTATAAAGTTTAAATAGTTAAGTATAAACAATATTTTATATTTAAAATTAAATATTTTTAAACCAATTTAAGTCAATAGTATATTTATTGATTTTAGCTGTTCTACTTTTACATCAGTTAAAAAAACAAATCATTTAAAGATTAAAAAGATGAGCAGAGCATTATTACGTAGAGAACAAGCAATCTCTTTTGTAAAAGAAGAATTTTCGAAAGGATTACAAAAAGAATTAAACATTATTCCAGTTTCTGGACCATTGGTAGTTTTGGATGGAACAGGTATTAATGATGATTTGAATAGTATCGAAAGACCTGTAAAATTCCCTATAAAATCTTTGAATGATAAAAATGCGGTAGTTGTACATTCTTTGGCAAAATGGAAACGTATTCGTTTGAAAGAATTAGAAATTGAGCCAGGCGAAGGAATTATAACAGATATGCGCGCTTTGCGTCCAGACGAAGATTATTCGCCAATTCACTCTATTTATGTGGATCAATGGGATTGGGAAAAAGTAATTGTGCCGCAAGATCGCCAATTGGATTATCTTTTTTCGACAGTAAAATCGATTTATGAAGTTATTAAAAAAACGGAGCAAAATGTAGAAGCAAAATATCCACAATTGAAAGCTGTTTTACCAGAACAAATTACATTTATTTCGTCTGAAGATTTATTACAGAAATATCCAACTCTTACGCCGAAAGAAAGAGAAAATGCAATTTGTAAAGAATTTGGAGCTGTTTTTATTTACGGAATTGGAGGAGAATTGAGTAATGGAGAATTACACGATGCACGTGCTGCTGATTATGACGATTGGAGTACAGAAAACAGTGCTGGTTTTAGAGGTCTTAATGGTGATATTTTAGTTTGGAACCCTGTTTTAGAATCTGCTTTCGAGTTATCCTCGATGGGAATTCGTGTAGATAAAGAAGCTTTGACCAAACAATTAGAAATTAGAGATTTTTCGGATCGTAAAAATTTATTATTTCACTCGATGTTGTTAGATGACAAGTTAACAGAATCAATTGGAGGTGGAATTGGACAATCGCGTATGTGTATGTTTATGTTGAAGTCTCGACATATTGGTGAAGTACAAGCGAGTATTTGGGACGGAAAAGTAAAAGAAAAATTAAAAGAAGAAAGCATCGAATTATTATAAATGAAAAAGCAGTTTCAAAGTCTTGAAACTGCTTTTTTTGTATCTTATATAGAAATTAACATTGTTTATAACTGTTGATAAAGCTTGTTAATTAGGTTTAATTAAGCAATTTAATAGGTGTAATAATTGTTAACTAAGAAATACGTTCGTTTTTCTTTGCAATAAAACTATCATAGAATTTTTTGAAACCATGATGATTGATTAAATAGAAATATTTAGGAAATAATCGATTCAATTCGTATTGAATTTGTCGAGGAAATTTAGACTTTCTTAAACTGCGATCAATCTGAATTTGCGTTTCTACTGGAGCTGGTTTAACAAGCGATGGAAGAAGGTTGTAAATTCTCAAATCAAATTCCCAAGCATGCTGTAAATCACAATCAATAGGACGTTGAATTGTAGGAAGCGGCGTTTTAATTTTATTTAGAAATTTTTCTGCTGCTTTTCTTGTCCAAATGGCTGCAATTGTTGTGATTGGAATACTCGTTCCACAAGCTGCAATTATATATTTTTGGTCAACATCAGCTATTTTGATATGTTTTCGTTTTCCATTAAACAACTTCAAAACATCCCAATGATCTTTTACTTTTAAATCATTATATTGATTCATTGCTTTTTCTACAGCAGATTTAAAATCATTAACCAAAATAGCATCATCTTCTATAATTAAAGCAAAATCATTTTCAGAAGCCAAAAAAGTTTCTAGCGTTTTCACATGACTCAAATAACAACCAATTTCTCCAGGAACTAAATCGCGGTCATATTTATTTTTTACTTTATAGGTTGACGAATCCAAAGTTTTGGCATCTACAGCAGAAATTCTTTCGTAAGTAATCTCACATTTTTCGAATTCTTTTTGCATCAATTCAAGCCGATCCGTAGCTCGATCAAGGTTAATCAAGTAGGTTTGGTATAATGGTTTAGTTTTCATTCAATTAATTATCAATGCAAAAATAGTTTTTTTGGCTCAATTTTCGCAATAAATCAAAACGTTACAAGTAATCTTATCCTTTCCATAACATAGAATTGGCTGTAAATTGTTATTTTAGAAAAAGGATATATTACCTTTGCAGTGGTTATGTTGTTTATTAACATCTTATTAATAGTTATTAAAAATAATTTGATAATCAAATAATTAAGATGTTTATTTATTAACTATTTTAAAATAAATCTCTAAAAAACAAGAAGAGATTTGACAGAAAACAAATTATGCCAAGAAGAAATTTTAAAAATACAAAGGCGAAAAAAGACAAAAACATAACAAAGTTTACGAAGTCTATCATCGAAGTTTTATTTCAAAATCCGAATAAACCTTTAAATTATAAACAAATTGCAGCAGCTTTAAACCTAACAAATCGAATTGATACAGAATTATTGATTAAGAATTTGAATGTTTTATTAGCTGACAAGAAGATTTCTGAAGTAGAAAGAGGAAAATACAAAATCAATGCAACCAATGATTATATGGTTGGGATTGCGGATTTGACTTCTTCAGGGAGTGCTTATATTATGATTGATGGTCTTGAACAAGATGTCTTTGTACAAAAAGGAAAAACGAGAAATGCCTTAATGGGCGATACGGTTCGCGTATATGTTTATCCAAAAAAACATGCCAATCAATCGAGAGCAGAAGGAGAAATTGTAGAAATTATCGAGCGCAATAAAACTGAATTTACTGGTATTTTCGAGCTAGGAAAGAACGGAAATTTTGGTTTTGTAACGATGCAAAATGGTAATCATGATTTCTTTATTCCGAAAGAGAAAATTAAAAATGCTCAACCAGGAGAAAAAGTTGTGGTTCGATTAACAAATTGGCCAGAAGGATCTAATTCACCATTTGGCGAAATCACGCAAGTTTTGGGTAGTCCAGATGATACGGATGTAGAAATTCATGCGATTTTGTTAGAATACGATTTGCCAGCTCAATTTCCTGAGGAAGTAGAAGAGGAAGCAAATCAGTTGGATACTTCGATAGATGAAGCCGAAGCAGCTCGCCGTAGAGATATGCGAAATGTAACGACATTTACAATCGACCCGAAAGATGCAAAAGATTTTGATGATGCTTTATCTATTCGAAAATTAGAGAACGGAAATTGGGAAATCGGTGTTCACATTGCTGATGTTACGCATTATGTTCGTCCAGGTTCGTTAATCGAGCAAGAAGCATACAAACGTGCAACTTCCGTTTATTTGGTGGATAGAGTAGTGCCAATGTTACCTGAAGTTTTGTCGAATGTTGCATGTTCTTTGCGTCCAAACGAAGATAAATATACGTTTTCGGGAGTTTTTGAAATGGATGATAATGCGAAGATTGTAAAAACATGGTTTGGTCGTACAGTAACGCATTCGGACAGACGTTTTACATATGAAGAAGCACAAGAAATTATCGAAGGAAAAGATGGCGATTTTAAAGATGAAATCCTGACTTTAGATCGCTTAGCAAAAACAATGCGCCAAAAACGTATGAAATATGGAGCAGTTAATTTTGATAAAGTTGAAGTAAAATTTGATTTAGATCAAGCGCATAATCCACAAGGAATTTTCTTCAAAATTTCGAAAGATTCGAATAAATTGATTGAAGAATTCATGCTATTATGTAACAAAAAAGTTTCAGAATTCATTAGTTTAGATAAACATGGAAAAGAGAATGCGAACACTTATATTTATCGTGTTCACGATGATCCAAATCCAGATAAATTATTAGACTTAAAGAATTTTATTCGCCAATTTGGGTATGAATTAGAGATTGGAGATCGTAAAACAACTATCAATTCTATGAATAAGTTGTTAGCAGAAGTGAAAGGAAAACCAGAAGAAAATATGGTTGAAACTTTGGCAATGCGAACAATGGCGAAAGCAAAATATACAACAGAGAATATAGGACATTACGGTTTAGCGTTCGATTACTACACGCATTTTACATCGCCAATTCGTCGTTATCCAGATATGATTGCGCACCGTTTGTTGCAAGATTATTTAGATGGTAAAAAATCTCCTGCAGCGGCTGTTTACGAAGACAAAGCAAAACATTGTTCATCTCGCGAAAAAATTGCTGCAGAAGCAGAACGAGAGTCAATCAAATATATGCAAGTAAAATATATGGAGCAATTTGTTGGCGAAACTTTTGATGCTTTTATTACAGGTGTACAAGATTATGGAATCTTTGTTGAAATTCCAGAAACGCGTTGCGAAGGTTTGATTCGTTCTCGTGCTATGAAAGGTGATCATTTTGTTTTTGACGAAAAAAATCATGCTTTAATAGGTAAACGCACACGTGTTAAATATCAGTTAGGAAGTCCGGTTAGAATCAAAGTTTTAAATGCTGATTTAATCAAGAAGCAATTAGATTTTGAATTAGTTGATGCTTAATTTTCATATTTTAGACTTATCTTGCAGACCTTAATTATGTTATGGAAATAATATTTTCGGCCATACTAATAGGTTTTTTGTTAAGTACAATTCTTATTGGACCTGTATTTTTCTTACTTATTGAAACCAGTTTGCGTAGAAGTTGGAAAACCGCTGTAGTCCTAGATTTGGGAGTTATTGCAGCTGATATTTTGTGTATTGCAGCAGCCTATTACGGAAGTAAAGATTTTACAGATTATGTGACCAATCATCCAAAGTTTTACCGCATTTATATCATTGCAGGTTTCTTTGTATTGATTTACGGAATTTTCATGTATTTCTCTAAACCAAAGCTACATATAGAAGGCGAAGCAGGATTTGTAAGCAACAATTATTTGAGAACGTTTATCAATGGATTCATTATGAATTTGTTGAATATCGGTGTCATTGTTTTTTGGTTTGTAATTGTCTCTTCAATTATGATTCAATATCCAAATCCAAGCGATTTTATGCTGTATATGGGCGTTGTTTTGACCACCTATTTTGTAATAGATTTGGGAAAAATATTTTTGGCAGGAAAACTTCAAAAACGTTTTACCGATCAAAAAGTATTTATGGTACGAAAAGGAGTTGGAATTTGTCTTTTAATCTTTGGATTAATCATTATCCTAAAAGGTTTCGGATTCTTTAAAGAAATCGATCAAAAAATAGAGAATCAGCTCATTAATCAAGAACAAACAAGTTAGAAATATAAACTCCCATCAAATTTTTTGATGGGAGTTTTTTTATTCATATGGTTGAATTAATACTTCTGATGGAATATTAAGTTTCTCGGTTAATTTTCGAATCATACTAAGCGATAATTTTCTTTTCTTATTCAATATTTCGCTTGCTCTACTCTTTAAACCGATTATTTCTGCTAAGTCATTTTGTGAATAACCTAATTGTTCTATTCTAAATTGTACTGCTTCTATTGGATCAGGAAATTCTATAGGAAAATGTTCTTCTTCATATTTTTCAATTAGAATACTTAGAATTTCTAATTCATCACCTTCTTCAGTATTTGGTTCAGCATCAAAAATCATTTCTAAACGTTCTAATGCCAAATCATAATCTTGTTCTGTTTTTATAGGTTTAATATGCATAATTTTAAATTTGATTTGCGTTAATTTTATCGTATTCAGCATGAGTTCCAATAAATCGAATCCACACCATTTGATAAGGAAAATTAATTTTTACAATCAATCGATAATTGTTCCCTTTGATATTAAAACAAACACGATTATTCTCTAATATACTTGCATTGGGATATTCTAATTTTAATTCGTTTAGATTATTCCATTTAGCTTTTTCAACTTCTTGATACCACGCTTTCAATTGCTGTTCACAATCTGAATGTTTAGCCCAAAATTCTCGGAGTATTTTTCTTGCTATAACTCTCAATTAGATTTGTTTATACAAAATTAAATAAAAAATTCCCAAAACGGGAACTTTTGTTTGAATTAATTTTTGAAATTATTTACTTCAAAAGAGATTTTCCAGAATCTTTATAATTCCATGTTTTTACTTTCATCAAATCAGCAATAGTAGAGGCAATTTGATTGAGATAAGTTTGGTTTTGTTTGAAATTTTTAGGATTAATTCTGTTTCCAATCATCAAAATAAAACCTTCGTCCGATCCAGGAATTTCATCATAATGTTCTGACCATTGTCTTCCATTTCCACGTCCGTGATCAGTTGTTACAATAATAGTTGTTTGATCTTTATAGAATGGATCGCTTTGTACATAATTCCATAATTCCTCAATCATTCTATCATTGCGGTTTATTGAAGTAATATATTGATCGTAATCTTCATCATGTCCAAAATCATCAGCTTCTCCATAACCAATAAAAAGTAATTTTGGCTTTTGATTTTTCATCGCTTCTAACGCAAATTCGTGCGTAAAAATATCAAATCTTGTTGCCCACCATTGTTTTGGTGTTTCTAATTGAAAACGTTCGATAAGCAATTCTCGTTCAGATTTGTTTTGATTAAAACTATCTTGATATCCAGCATTTACAAACAATTTAGAACGTTCTTGATTGAAAATATTTGTATACATTCTCCAGCTTCCAAAAGCCATTACTTTATTGTTTAAATTCTTTTGTTGATTTGCAATTTCAAAAACTGAAACATTAGGATTCGGAATATCTTTGTTATTTTTAATTCGCTCATCATCAGCTTTTCCTGTAATAATTTCGTTGTATCCAGGATAAGACCATAATCTTTTGTTGGTCAAATTAACAAAGTTTTGTTCATCACGATTTCCTAAAATAACTCCTTTGTCTTTAATCGTTTTCCACGTAAATGGCATCAATAATTCGCGACGTTTTATAGAATCTTCTGTCCAATATTTTTCATTAGTTTGAACAATAAGTGAGTTGTATTTTTTATCATTTAAAATTGATTTTTCAACTCCTCGGAAAACTTCTTTCCAACGAACACCATCCAGCGTAACCAAAATAACTTTCGGTTCTTGAGCAAATAAAAAATTTGAGAATAAGGCAAGAATAAGAAATGTATACTTCATGTGATTATAATTTCTTATAAAAATAGGAAAAGCATCGATATGATGCTTTTAAAAGTATTATTTTTCTAATTTATTGACGATTTGTTGATAAACATCTTCGGCACTCAAATTTTGAAAATAATCATAATTTTGAAACTTTTTTGGATCTTTTCCAAAGATAGAAGTTGGACGAATTTTCATCGTTTCGTCTTGTATTACATCATTCATAGATTGTCCATAACCCAAAAATCCAGCAAATGGATGCGTTCCGCCCCAAATAGAAATCGTGCGCGTTCCCATCAACGAAGCTAAATGCATATTTGCGCTATCCATAGAAATCATTACTTCTAATTTAGCAATTGCTTGTAATTCTTCTTCAAAAGAGATTGTTCCAGCTAAAGATTTGATGTTTGGATTGAAATTTTCCCATGTTTTTAATTCATCAATTTCAGCTTTACCACCGCCAAACAAATAAATTTTGTGTCCATTTTTAGCTAATTTCGTCGCTACGATTTTCATCTTTTCGATTGGATACATTTTACTTGTGAAGGCTGCAAAAGGAGCAATTCCAATTGATTTTGGTTCCTTAATCGATTTTGGTTCGATTTTATGCTTTAAATTGACGTTAAAACCAAGTTGACGTAAAACATCAGCATAGCGTTCAGTTGTTAATTTTAATTGCTTAAAAACGCGATTTTTTTGATTGACTAAAGCTTTTTTCTCCTCACGACCTTTATCTAAAGTAGCCGTTTCTGTTCCGTTAAGTTTGAATAGAGTTGTAATTACTTTTGATCGGATTACGTTGTGAAAATCAGCTACATAATCAAAATTATATTGTTTTAATTCTTTGTATAATTTGAACAAGCTAAAAAAGCTTTTGTAGTCTTTGTTCAAATCAACCGAAATAAATTTGATTTGAGGAAATTGCTTGAAAATATTTCCCATAAAAGGGCGCGAAGCAACATAAACTTCGATGTTAGGATTTTGTTCAATAAACTCTTGTAAAACAGGAGCAATCATTGTAACATCCCCCAAAGCAGAAAAACGTAAAACTAATAGTTTTTTATGATTCGTTTTCTCCATTATTCCTATTGTTAATTTCTTTTGCAACCATTTTCATTTGCTTTTCAAATTCTTGCTTAGATGCTTCAAAATATTGATCAGAATTTTCGGCATGTTTTGCAATT
Organism: Empedobacter sp. UBA7611; assembly: GCF_002484365.1. Taxonomy (NCBI): domain Bacteria; kingdom Pseudomonadati; phylum Bacteroidota; class Flavobacteriia; order Flavobacteriales; family Weeksellaceae; genus Empedobacter; species Empedobacter sp. UBA7611. Next base: position 17,820 of record NZ_DLJR01000057.1, on the reverse strand, counting down.
TTACGCAACGATTTTCGGTCACTTTTTATGAAAATTTCCCCAATTTTAGACGCTTCTTCAGGTGAAAAACCATATTTCATCAAGATTTGTCTACCAACGTAAACAGATGAGAAAAAGTTTTCTCGATAAACTTCGTCTATACCATCTTTCAAATAATTATACGCATAACTACGATTATTTGCACGAACAATAATTTCGAGATTCGGAAAGTTTTTACGAACAATATACACCAATTTTTGATTGATTTCTGGCGGATCCAAAGCTGCTACAAAATATTTTGCATGCTCCGCACCAGCCGATTTTAGTAAGTTCACATTTGTTGCATCGCCATAAAAAACATTAAAACCCTGCTTGCGCATTTTCTCTACACGCTCGCTATCGTTATCCAAAACAATCGATTTGATACCAGTGCTTTTCAACACACGACTAATTGTATTTCCAAAATCACCGAAACCAGCAATAATAATTTCACCTTCAGCTGAATGTGGAGTGATTTTATCGTTTTCAATAATAGGTTTAACTCTCGTTTTAACTCCAAAATATTTTAGAATTAATTTTTCATTTAAGACTAAAAGTAATGGCGTAATCACCATTGTTATCGCTGTTGTTGCTAACATCAAATCGTACCATTCTTTGTTTAGAATATCTAAATTTCGAGTCAATGATAAGATAACAAAAGCAAATTCTCCGACTTGTGATAAAAGTAAAATAAACAACCATTTTTGATCAAAATCGAATTTATGTTTGATTCCGATTAACCATAAAACCAATGATTTTATCAACATTATTCCAAATGTTAATCCAAGAATCATAAAAGGTTTATCTGCAATTAATTTGAAGTTAATCGTCGATCCAACTGCAATAAAAAAGATTCCTAATAATAATGATTTGAACGGCTCTATATCACTTTCTAATTGATGTTTATATTCATTATTCGCTAAAACAACACCTGCGATAAATGCTCCCAAAGCAGGAGAAATTCCAACTTTTTGCATTAAAATTGAAACTCCAATCACTAAAAGTAGGGCAGAAGCGGTGTAAATTTCTCGAACTTGTAATTGTCCAACATACTTAAAATAAGGTGTAATAATGTACTTTGCAATTACGTAAATAAATGTTATTGCACCAATAATAACTAAGGTTTTCATGAACGCTGGTCCACCAACTAACAAACTTTTAGAATCATCTCCAATGGACTGAATCAAAGAATCTCCGACTAAAAGTGGGACAATTGCCAAGATCGGAATTACCATAATATCTTGAAACAACAAGACTGAAAAAGTTGATTTTCCTATACTTGTTTTGGTCAACCCTTTTTCGCTAAGTGTTTGCATAATAATGGCTGTTGAAGACATGGTTATTGCAAAAGCTATAGAAACAGCCAAAGAAAAATCCATTTTCAAGGCAAACATTCCGACTAAAGTTGCAATAATTATCGTTCCCAAAACTTGCATTCCCCCAAGGTTGATGATTTTATTTTTCATCTTCCAGAATTCCTTTGGATCAAGTTCTAATCCGACCAAAAAAAGCATCATTACTACACCAAATTCTGTGGCGTGCATAATGTCTGTTCCGTCATTGCCAACAAATTTCAGCACATAAGGTCCAATTAAAACTCCTGCAATTAAGTAACCCAAAACCGAACCCATTCCTAATTTTTTGGAAATAGGAACGCAGATTACAGCGGAAAAAAGAAAAATAAATGCTTGGCCTAAAAAGTCGTTCATTATTTTATAAGGTTGATTAGATGATGCGTCTAACTATTATTTTGTTTTGATTGAAATGCAATCGCATAAAATTTGAATTGTTTTATCATCGCCAATAATCCGTTTGCACGTGTTGGAGATAAAAATTCTGATAAACCAATTTCGTTGATAAAATCTGTATCCGATTCTAAAATATCTTTTGGCGTTTGATGATTGTACATTCTCACCAATAATGCCGCAATTCCTTTTGGTAAAATAGCATTAGAGTCAGCTTTAAATTCGATTGTATCACCGTCTAATTCTGCATCTAACCAAACAGAAGATTGACAACCCTTGATGATTTTATCATCTGTTTTTGCTTCTTCTGGTAAAGTATTTAAACTTTTTCCTAACTCGATTAAATATTCGTAGCGTTGTTCCCAATCTTCAAAAAATGAGAATTCGTCTACTATTTCGTTTTGAATTTCTTTAATTTTCATACTACAAAGTTAGAAAGTTTTTGATAGTTTTTCCTCAAAAAAAGACGTTAAATAGCTTGATTCTTTTAGATTTCTTATTTTTGTGTTTTGATAAATTTCAATTCCCAAAAAATGAAGTACACTTTCATTGTTAATCCAAATTCTGGAAACGCAAAACACGATATTTCACTCGATTTTTTACAATCAAAATTTGATTCTTCAGACGAAATCGTTTTGAAAGAAACTGCTTATCAATTTCATGCAAAAGAATTGGTGAAGGAGGCGATTGCAGAAAATTCGGATGTGATTGTAGCATGTGGTGGTGATGGGACAATCAATGAAGTGGCGAGTGCTTTGGTGAAAAAAAATATTCCGTTAGGAATAATTCCTGCTGGATCTGGAAATGGTTTGGCAACAAATCTTAATATTCCGAAAGATGCTAACAAAGCGATTGAAATTATCAAATCAAATGCTATTCACAAAATTGATGTTGGTAGAGTAGAGGACAAGTATTTTTTTAGCAATTTAGGTTTTGGGATTGATGCAGAAGTCATCAAAACGTATGAAGAGAATCAAAAGCGTACGATTACTGGATATGTTGATGCTTCTGTGAAAACCTTGTTGAATTATAAATCGAAATTGTTTCGTCTTTATATAGATGATGTAATTATCGAGAAGAGTTTTTATTATCTTTTCTGTTCTAATTCTAACATTGCTGGTTATGGGATCTCTTTTACACCCAAAGCTGATTTGTCTGATGGTGAATTGGATTTATTGATGATAGAAGATTTAGATGTTTTCGAGCAGTTTTATTTTTCGGTATTGGTTTTAGCCAAAAAGATTGATTTTTTGAACAAAGCAAAGTATCGAAAAGTTAAGAAATTTAAGATTGAAAGTTTAGATCATAATCCGATTACGTATCAGCTTGATGGAGAGATTCATAAAACCGATTCACTTCAAGTAAAAGTTAAGGTATTACCAAATGCTTTAAAAATCATTTTTTAAACCTTAATTATCTATTTAATTAACAATATAAATTGTACATTTTCAATCAATTAAAATGTTATTAACGTAGTTATAAACGATTTGTTTGTAACCAATTTCATCATCAATTTATTTATTAATCTTCGCATTCGTTGTAACTTTGATTAAAATTTTTGCAATGAATACGCCTTATAAAATTTTAGCAATCGATTCTAATCATGAATGTCTGAATAATGGACTTCGCGAAGTAGGTTTTATTGTTGATGAAGATTATACTTCGCCCAAAGAAATCATCGAACAAAAGATCAATGAATATGATGGAATGATTGTAAGGAGTAGATTTCCAATTGATAAAGATTTTTTGGCAAAAGCAACGAATTTAAAGTTTATTGGTAGAGTAGGGGCAGGCTTGGAGAATATTGACGAAGAGTTTGCTGCCGAAAATAACATTGTTTTATTTAATTCTCCCGAAGGAAACCGTGATTCTGTTGGTGAACATGCGATTGGTATGTTGTTGATGTTGATGCATCATTTGCGTAGAGCTGATAACGAAGTTCGTAATGGAATTTGGAAACGCGAAGAAAATCGTGGAGATGAATTGAAAGGAAAAACGGTTGGAATTATTGGTTACGGAAACATGGGAAATGCTTTTGCGAGACGCTTACAAGGCTTTGAAGTCAATGTGATTTGCTATGATATTTTGCCAAACAAAGGAAATGAATTTGCGAAACAAGTTTCGTTAGAAGAATTTTTTGAGCAAGCTGATGTTGTAAGTTTACATACGCCACAAACGCCGGAAACGATGCAAATGATTAATGCAGAATTTATTTCTAACTTCAAAAAACCATTTTATTTTGTGAATACAGCTCGTGGAAAATCTGTTGTAACAAAAGATTTGGTCGAAGCAATTAAAACAGGAAAAATTTTAGGCGCTGCTTTAGATGTTTTAGAATTTGAAAAATCGAGTTTCGAGAAATTAGTTGCATCTGAATTACCAGAAGAATTTCAGTATTTAATTCAAGCAGATAATGTTGTTTTAGCACCACATATTGCTGGTTGGACACATCAAAGTAAAGTGAAATTAGCAGAATTTATCCGTGATAAAATAATAGATTGGAAGGATAATCAATAATAACTAAAGCTTAGAATTATCTAAGCTTTTTTTGCTCCATAAATTCCAGAAGCGCATCCAAAAAAGTATTCTTTGTATTGAACATTTAAATTATTTTTCTTAAAAATCGCTTCTACTTTTTTACATGATTCAAATTTTTTGGTGTACAACCATAACATTTTATAATCATCTGGATTTCCCAAAAATAGTTTGCCAAGAATAGGAATTATTTTACCTAAGTAAAAAGAATATAAGAAATAGAGTATACTATTTTGAGGTTTTGATATTTCTATAAATGTAAATTGTCCTTCTTTTTTTAACATTCGATAAACTTGTTTCGCTAATAAATCAATTTGAGATTCATTGAAAGTTTTCAAACCAAAAGCACACGTGATAATATCAAATTCTTCTGATTTTAATTCATTTTTTAAAATATCATCTTGAAAGATTTCTATCTTATTTTGGAAAATTATTTTACCTTTTTTTCTTGATTTCTCAACCATTTCTTCTGAAAAATCTAAGGCATAAAATTCTGCGTTTGGAAATCTATTTTTTAAATAAGACCAATTTTCGCCTAATCCTGATAGTAAATCAATTACTTTAATTTTCGATTCTTTTTTATTTAATGCTTTGATAAATTGTTTTCTCCAAATAATTGAAAAACCAAAAGAAGTTATATAGTTCATTCTTTCGTATGAATTTGACATTTTATTAAAGAGTTTTTTTACAAAGGTTGGATCGTAAATATCATTCATATCGATTAGTTTTAACTAAAAAGGTTCCGAAATTTCGGAACCTTTTTTCATTTTGTAAGTTTTTTGTAAACTTTATACAAAATAACTGCTACTATAATAACAAGAACGATTTGGAGTAGAATCCAAAGTATAACATTAAATGTCGATTCGCCTGAAATTGATAGCATATATATGTCTCATGTGTTAACTGAATGCTAAAATATAAATTATTTTTAACATTTTATTAATAATTTAAAAAAAGTTTTATTCTTCATCTTGGTGTGTTAATTGATAACTTATCACATGTCAATAGATAAGTTTTTTTTGCACCCTAAATTTGTATAAAAATAAATTACTATGAATTACCAAATATTTAAATCAGAATCAAGAGGAGGAGGAAATCACGGATGGTTAAACTCTAAACATTCTTATAGTTTTGCAAATTATTACGATCCAGCACGTATTCATTTTGGTGCTTTGCGCGTTGTAAATGATGATATAATTACTGGAGGAATGGGATTTGGAAAACATCCTCATGATAATATGGAAATTATTACAATTCCTACAAAAGGAGGAATTTCGCACGAAGATTCAATGGGAACAGGTTCTGTAATTGAGTCTGGAGATGTACAAGTAATGAGCGCTGGTACAGGTGTTTTTCATAGCGAAATGAATGCTTATGAAGATCAAGAAGGACACTTTTTTCAGATTTGGATTATTCCAAATAAAATGAATGTTGAGCCTCGTTATCAACAAATTTCTGTTCGTGATGTAGCAAAAGAGAACGAATTGTACCAAGTTCTTTCTCCAAATGCAGATGATCAAGGAGTTTGGATTCATCAAGATGCGTGGATTTTCTTAGGAAATTATACAGAAGATAAACAAGAAACATTCAAAGTACAAAAAGAAGGAAATGGTGTTTTCTTTATGGTTGTGGAAGGAGAAGTAGAATTTGACGGAAACAAATTAGGACGTAGAGATGTCATCGAGATTAAAGATACAAACGAGTTTTCGTTTAATGTAGTCAAAGATTCTCGCTTGATGTTAATCGAAGTTCCTATGGATATTTAGAAATTTTTTCAAGTTTTAGTTGTTTTATATATAGAGCAGATTTCAGAAATGGAGTCTGCTTTTTTTGTTAAAAAAAATAGCATTATCAATACAAGTATTTAGTATATTTACTGCTTATATAACTTTAACTCAAAACGTACTTAATCTATACTATATGAAACGTTTATTCATCATTGCTTCTTTCGCTTTAATGATTATCAGTTGTAAAAATGATAACATTGAAATTGATTCTACATCTGCACAAACTTTTAGTGAAACGGTAGACAAAATTTCGAAGGCTTTGCCTGTTATGCAACAAGATAAATTTAAGGAAGCTTTACAGATTATTTTCGAGTATAACACAAGTCAATCAATGGATAATGAATCGCGTTGGGGAATTGTGCGTACGTTGTTAGATGGAAAAACGGTAGATGAGGTTTTTGATATTGCTGAAAAAGTCGCGTTACAAAATAAATTTACATGGAATAGAAATCAAGTTCCTTTGGTGAATGGAATTCCAAAATCAGGTGCAATTGAAACTGTAGAAACGCCTGCTGAACCGACTTCTAATGTACAACGTTTCGATTTTAGTTTAAAACAAGATGATACAGGAATCTCAATTTCTCCTTTTTTCTACAATGCACAAGGAGAGGAAATTCAGTTGGATAAAGCTGTAACGGCAACGATAGAAGTGTTTAATTCAGGTAGTATTGTGTACACATTTCGTTCTACAATTGATCCAAATTCTATGGATGATTTGTACAGAAAAAATACAATTAATATTAAATATTCGTCATTAGATGCTTCTAAAATTAAGAGTGATCGATTAGATATTTTGGTTCGAATTCCGAATTCTGAACGATATTTAACGAATCGTAAAGCGATAAAAGTTCCGTTGAATTTAGTTGGTGCTGCTGAGGTTGTAGATTCTCTTTTGGTTGAAAGTACGCCTGCACATGTAAGTAAAGAAGCTGGAATGGTAAAATCTCTTTCGAATCGTTTTATGACAAATTTATCAAAGAAAAATTATTCTGGTGCTTTTGCGTTGACAAGAAGTGGCGAATGGAATACTTTCCAAAAATTTTCTTCTGATGAATCAATTAAGAATTTAGAGCAAGCAACAATTAATGATGCAAAAGTGTTAGATGCAGATGAAAAAGTTGCATTGGTTGAAGTGAATGCAAATTTAAAAGACCAATCATCTAAGACGTATCAAGTGACTTTAGAAAAGATCAATAATAAATGGTTTGTGGTTAATTTTAAATAATTCTCAAACTTATTAAACATAAAAAAAGCGTTCAGATTCTGAACGCTTTTCTTGTTTTATATTGAAATGAATTATTGTCCGTTAGCTTCTTTAGCAGCGTCCGCTTTCATTTTTTCGTTAGCTGTAATCGCAATTTCTACACGACGGTTTTGAGCACGTCCTTCTGCAGTTGTATTATCAGCAATTGGCTCTTCTAAACCTTTTCCAGTAGATGTTAGACGAGAAGATGCAATTCCTTTCGAAATTAAATAATCTTTTACAGATTGTGCTCTTTGTTCAGAAAGTGGTTTATTATAAGATTGAGAACCTACGTTATCAGTGTGCCCAACGATTAATAAATCTGTATCAGGATATTCATTGAAAACTTCTACTAATTTATCTAAGTTAGATTTAGCAACAGCAGTTAAAGAAGCTTTGTTGTAATCAAAAGTAACTTTAGAGTTTTCATCTAAAATTAAGTTAATCCCTTCTTCCGTTCTTACAACTTCTGCACCTGGTAAAACTTGCTCAATTTTTTGCGCTTGTTTATCCATGTTGTTACCAATAACACCACCAGCAGCTCCACCTACAGCAGCACCAATTACAGCACCTAAAGCAGTGTTACCACCTTTACCGATATTATTACCTAAGATTCCTCCAATAACACCACCAGCTACAGCACCAATACCAGCACCTTTTTGTGTATTATTTGCATTTTGTACAGCTGTACAAGAAGACATCATAAATGATCCTCCTAATACAATTGCGGCTATTTTAGTATTTATTTTTTTCATAATTTCTAAGTTTTTTAAATTGTTGATTAACGTACGAAGTTATAAATCACTTGTGCAATTTTTCCGTTTGCATTGATATCTTGTACCAATTTCATCGAATTTGCATCAACATAATCTACACGCATTTTATATCCTGCTGTATTTTGTTTTGCTTTGATTCCGGTTACATCTTTGAAGATAAAGTAAGTTGTAGAACCATCTTGTTGTAAATCCCAAATAATATTTGCTGTTCCTGAAGGGCAATCTCCGCCAGCGTTATTAAATGTATATGTTCCTTTTTTGTTGTTTTGAACTAAGTTCCATGTAGAACCTTCATAACATTCTGGGTTTGCTGTGTCAAAAACTTTCGCAACTGCAACAGTAACTTTTACATTACCTTGTACCTCGTTGGTTGTTAAACCTTGGTAGTCTACATTTGTCAAAGTCCATGCACCTCTCACTTCTTTACCTGTTTGTATTTCTTGTTTTGCAACGGTTGTAGATGCACAAGAAGTTAAAAATGCTGAAGCGCATATCCCAAATAATAAAATACTTTTTTTCATAGCTATTTATTTTATCTATTATTAATCTTAAAAAACGGCTTCTATAAATTAGATTTAATAAAGTTTTAGAAAAAAAACGACTTCTAATACATCTGATTAGATAATCATTCTTTAAAAACGCTTATTTTAATTTTCAGCTTTAATAATATAGATTAAAGATGAATACTGTCCATTATTTTTAGCTAAATAATTTGACTTTAAAGCAACTTTTATTGCATTAAAGTAACCAAATTTATTTCCCTTGTATTTCTCTGAAAGTAAACTCACATAAAATGCGTCAAGTTTCATTGGACTAATCTTATCAATTTTCATACCAAAGTTACTAAGTAAATTACTCATACTTTTATCAGAGAAGTGCCAAAGATGTCTTGGTACATCATAAGCTGCCCAATATTTACCATAATATTTAGCATCATATGATTGGTGGTTCGGGACAGCTACTACTAAGATACCACTTTTTGTTAAATGTTTCTTTAGTTCTGTAATTATTTCTTTCAGATTAGGGATATGTTCTAGAACATGCCACAAGGTAATCACATCATACTTTTCTGTATTCTGTTCTAATTCTGTAGAAGTGACTTTTTCGATTCCAACTTTTGATTGCGCAATTCTTCTTGCCGAATCATTTGGTTCCATTCCTAAAACATCGTAACCATTTTTTTGTAGATGCTCTAAAAAATCTCCAACACCACAACCATAATCTAGAATCTTTTTACCATTGCCAACTTTATTAATCAATTCTAATTTATTATTTAGATTGATTGATTTTGCCATTTGATAAAATCGTTCGAAAATTGATTTCTTTGCATCGGTATGGGAAATGTAATTTTTACTTTCGTAATACTTTCCTAAATTTTCGATAGGCTGGGGGAGAGTGTACAAAACTTCGGTTTCTGAATCTTCGTAAATCTCAAATTTTTCTCCTGTTAAAAAATAATCTTTTAAATCTAATTTCTTAATACCAGAAAATCCTTCTTTTGAAGGATTTTCTTGAGATGTTTCACGTGGAACATTTTCCATATTATCTTCCCATGTAAATTAATAATACACTTATATCTGCTGGCGATACACCACTAATTCTTGATGCTTGTGCTACCGTTGCAGGTTTTATTTTTGTTAATTTTTGACGAGCTTCTATTGACATCGATCCAAAAACATGATAATCTATATCAGCTGGAATTTTTAGATTTTCCAGACGATGCAATTTATCTGCATTCTGTTGTTCTTTCTTAATATAGCCTTTGTATTTGATCTGAATTTCTGTTTGCTCTAATTCTTCTTGATCGTATTCATTCGTTTCAATAAACTCTTTCACACGATTCAATTTTGTGAAGTCAGAAAGCTTTAATTCAGGACGAGAAATAACCGAAATCATTTTGTTTGGTTGTTTCAAAGGTGTTCCTTCGCGCTCTTCAATTACATCATTTATCTCTTGTGGCTTGATAGAATTTTCTTCGAAATAATTAACAAGCTTTTCAGCTTTATCAAATTTTTCTTCCATCCTTCTCAAGCGATCTTCTGAAGCTAAACCAAGCTCAAAACTTTTTCTTGTCAAACGTTCATCAGCATTATCTTGTCTCAATAAGATTCGATATTCTGCACGAGACGTAAACATACGATACGGTTCTTCTGTACCTTTTGTAATTAAATCGTCGATTAAAACTCCTATATACGCTTCATTACGATTTAAGATAAATGGATCCTTTCCTTGAATTTTCAACACAGCATTTATACCCGCCATCAAGCCTTGAGAAGCAGCTTCTTCATAACCTGTAGTTCCGTTAATTTGACCAGCACAATATAAGTTATCAATTAGTTTAGTTTCTAACGTATGTTTTAATTGTGTTGGTGGAAAATAATCATATTCGATGGCATATCCAGGACGTAAAATTTTAGCATTTTCAAAACCTGGAACAGAACGTAAAGCTCTTGCTTGAATATCATCAGGCAAAGATGTTGAGAATCCATTTATATAAAATTCCATCGTATGCCAACCTTCTGGTTCTGCAAAAATCTGATGACGATCTTTGTCTGCAAAACGATTAATTTTATCTTCGATAGATGGACAATATCTTGGTCCAGTCGATTTAATTGTTCCGTTAAACATTGGAGAACGATCAAAACCTTCGCGCAATAAATCGTGAACTTCTTGATTCGTATAGGTAATCCAACAAGAACGTTGTTTTGTTAATTTTGGCGTATTTGTGTAAGAGAATTTCGAAGGATTTTCATCACCTGGTTGCTCAACCATTTTCGTATAATCGATAGAACGACCATCTACACGAGGAGGAGTTCCTGTTTTCATTCTTCCAGCTTCGAAACCTAAATCAACCAATTGTTCCGTAATTCCAAAAGCAGCAGATTCTCCCATGCGTCCACCTCCAAATTGTTTTTCTCCAATATGAATCAAACCATTCAAGAAAGTACCATTTGTAAGAACAACAGATTTAGAACGAATTTTCATTCCCATGGCTGTAATTACTCCACAAACTTTACCATTTTCTATGATTAAGTTTTTCACCATATCTTGGAAGAAGTCAACATTCTCTGTTCTCTCTAAAGATAAACGCCATTCTTCTGCAAAACGCATACGGTCTGATTGCGCTCGTGGTGACCACATCGCTGGACCTTTTGATTGATTCAGCATCTTGAATTGAATTGCAGTTTTGTCGGTAATAATACCAGAGTATCCACCTAAAGCGTCAATCTCGCGAACAATTTGTCCTTTTGCTATTCCACCCATAGCAGGATTACAAGACATTTGTCCGATTGTTTGTAAGTTCATTGTAACAAGAAGCGTTTTTGCTCCTAAATTGGCTGCTGCCGCTGTTGCTTCTGCACCTGCGTGACCACCACCAACTACAATTACATCATATTCTGATTGAAATATCATTTGATTGTAAACTTATTTTTCTTGTTAAAATAATAAATGTTCCACGTGGAACATTATTGATTTAGATAGCTACTAAATGTTTCTAAATATTGATTTTCTTTAGCAGTCATCAATTCTTTGTCATCTGGTTCTTTGTCCATATAACCAGCAAAATGTAATATTCCGTGGATAACAACACGAGCCAATTCGTCCTCAAAAGAAACACCATTTTGCTCTGCATTATCTTTGATTCGTTCGACGCTAATAAAAATATCACCCATCAATTCGTCTTCAATAGAATTATCGAAACCGATAACATCTGTGTAATAATCGTGGTCTAAATATTGTCGATTAATTTGAAGTAAGTATTCGTCATCACAGAAAATATAGTTTAAATCTTCTATTGTTTTCCCTTCATTCTTCATACTCTCTACGATCCAATCTATCCAAGTTTGAGCATCTTTTAGCTCAAAATCTGTTTCGTAAAATATTTCTATCATTGTTCTAAAACCAGTAACCTAAACTTAAATTAAATAATCCTTTTTTTGTGTAAGGCAAATAACTCCAAATGAAATTTAAAGGTCCTAATGGACTATCGTAGCCATAGGTAACGCCATACCCAAGATATTTGTAATCTGTTAAACTTAATTGCTCAAATCTATCTGTGATATTTGCTATATTCATAAATAGACTTGCATAATGATTTTTCAAAATTCGAGCTTGGATATGAGAGCCAAAAAGCAATTGATTGTCGCCAATCGCAGAGCCAAAAGGAAGCCCATAAAACTTGGTATAATTGAAAAAATCTTGTTCAACATAACCTCCGATATAAAACTTCTGAGGCATTGTTACATTATCGTTGAAAAAGGTTCCAAAGTTAGCAGTAAATCTGTAACTTAGGAAATTATTTAACGGAAAATTTGCCTCTAAACTCGATTCTAACAAATAGTTATTTTCAAATCCAGTTACATTAGAATCAAACAAATACTTAAAGCTTCCATCAAATTTTAAACCACTACGCGCAAAATTTGCATTATTTCGATTATCTGCTTTAATATATCCATACGCTTTCCAATAATAACCTTCGGATTTTGCTGGAAATTCTTCATTAGAAGCAATAAAATTATTTGTGAAAACTTTTGTGTATTGATGCTCTAATCCAACGCCAATCGCAAATTTTTCTTTAATCGTGGATTGAATATAGAGTTGATTGATGTATTCTCTAAAGTTATAATTTACTTTTTTGTAGATATTATCTTGACCAAAGAAGTTTCTTAAATCAATTTCTTTGTCGAAATAATGCGAAAAAGAGTTGAAACCAATACTTGGAAAATAACCATTATCAATGAAAAAATTGATGTTATATCGCGCATAATCTCCAACCACAACATCAGCAGATAGCACCGAGTTTTTGACAAATAAATTCTTTGAAGTGAAGTTTAAAAGTAATCCTGTTTTGAATAAATCATCGTAATGTAATCCAAAACGGATTGATTGTTTGGTCTTATTTTCTTGAACTTTTAATGTCAATAAATTCTCTTCATCGTTAATTTCTGAGATTTTATACGTAATATTATTAAAGTTTCCAGAAGCATACAGTTTAGAAATTCCAGCTTTTAAATCATCATATTTTATAATTTCAGGAGTACGAATCCCTAGCTTACCTTCGATGTAATTTGTGTTGAAATTCTTCAATCCTTCTACTTCAATTTCTTTCACCAAAACATAATCATCAAGTTTAATTTCGTTTCGAGTTTTATTGGAAGCATGCTGTTTTTTCGCAATTTCTTTGAGTTGATCATATACTTTTTCCGAAGCAATAAGTCCGCGATTGTAAATAGAATCTACTTCATCAAAGCTTGTAACTGCGTATTCTTTAAGCTCTGGTTTAATCAATAAATCGACTAGTTTTTTCTGCTCATTGGTTTTTTTAACGATACTCATCGTCATAATTTGACTCAAAATATCAATAGCAGAATTTAGATCATCACGTTTTTGTAAACCATCACCCAATTCGACACCGATAATAATATCAGCCCCCATATCTTTCACTTCTTTCACAGGGAAATTGTTGACAACGCCGCCATCAACATATATTTTACCATCAATTGTGACAGGATCTAACATTGTTGGATAAGCGCCCGAAGCCAAAATAACGCGAGGTAAAAATCCTGAACGAAAGACTTTTTCTTCTCCAGTTTCGAGATCAGTTCCAATACAAACAAAAGGCGTTGGAAGTTTATTGAAATCATCAATATCATGAACTGGACGCAATAAATAAGTCAATAAATCAAGCGGACCTTGACCTTTTGAAATGGCATTTGGAATCGTTAATTTGAACTTATCAAAAGGTAATTCTAAGATGTATTTTTCTTTGTATGCTTTCTCGAAAAAAGGAATTTCTGCACGATCTTTATTTTGCGTAATCAGCGAAGAAATGTCCAATTGATGCATGATTTTCTCAAGCTCGTCAGGTGTATATCCAGCTGCATATAATCCGCCGATAATTGCGCCCATACTTGTACCTCCGATGTAATCAATTTTGATTCCTGCTTCTTCAATTTTCTTCAAAGCGCCAACATGTGCATAACCTTTTGCTCCGCCGCCACTCAATACAACACCCACTTTTAGACGCGTTGAATCGTTCTTTGTTTCTTGTGCAAAGGTCATGGTTGAAATAATGAAAATGAAAGCAAAAAGACTGCGCATAAATTGATCTAAATTGAGGAATAAAGATAGCAATTTTGAATCTAAGTTGTAGAATTGTTTAACCTATTCTACATTATTTTCATAACAACTTAAATAATATGAAAATTTCGAAAAGTCTGCAGAAAAAGCTTTATTTAGTTTTAGAAAAGGCTTTAGTTTTTCTATTTGTGAAACAGAAAGTGGATATGAATCATAAATTTCTGTTGGATAATCATCCTCATTTAAGATAAAATCATTTAAATAAAAAAGAATCTGTTCAGATGTTATTTCTAATTCGAATTCATTGTTCAGAGAATCGTCAGAATTATTATACTCTTCAATTAATCTAATTATTTTATCCATTTATTTTTTTTTAAATTACAAAAAAAGAGCTACTTTTCTGTAACTCTTTCAATAAATTATTCTTTGTAATAAACGCGTTTTATACGTTGGGAAACCGAAGTTAAGACTTCATAAGGAATTGTTCCTAACCATTCGGTAACGTTAGCTAAAGTTGGCGAGTTTCCAAAAATAGTCACTTCGTCACCTTCTTTACATGGAATATCGGCAACATCAACCATCATCATATCCATACAAATGGTTCCGGTAATTGTAGCCAAATGTCCGTTAATACCCACTTTTCCTTTTCCGTAACCAAGCGAACGACGAATTCCGTCTGCATAACCAACAGGTAAAGTTGCAATTTTGGTATGACGCTCGGCTGTAAAACGACGACCGTAACTTACAGTTTCGCCTTTTTCTATCTCTGAAATCTGAGAAATTACCGTTTTGAAACGCACAACAGGTTTCAAATATTTCTCCATAAAATCGGTATATTCAGAGTAGCCATACATTCCGATTCCTAAACGAACCATGTCATATTGATGCTCTCCATACGCCACGATTCCAGGAGAATTTAACGCATGTTTGATTGGTTTTATGTTTAACGCAGTTGTAATTGCCGCATAACTATTGTCAAAACGATTCAATTGGTATCTCGCATAATCTTCCTCCTCAGGCATATCAGCAGTTGCTAAATGCGTGAAAATAGAGCGAACATAGACATGCGAATTATCTTTTAGAATAGCAATTAGCTCTTCGAAATCATCTTCGTGAAAGCCAAGACGATTCATACCCGTTTCCATTTTTAGGTGAATTGGATAAGGTGAAGAAATTTGTTTTTCTTGTAGTTTCTGAATGAATAATTTCAAAACACGTAAACTATAGATCTCTGGTTCCAATTGATAATCGATAACAGTAGAGTAACTACTTTGTTCCGGGTTCATGACGATAATTGGAATGGTAATTCCAGCTTCGCGCAATTCTTTTCCTTCATCTGCAATCGCAACGCCTAAGAAATCGACACCGTTATTTTGTAAGGTATTTGCTACCTCAAAACTTCCTGTTCCATAACTATTCGCTTTTACCATGCACATCAATTTTGTGGTAGGTTTTAGCAATGAGCGGTACACATTTATATTTTCGATCAGGTGTTGCAAATTAATTTCAAGAACAGAATCGTTGGAACGTGTTTCTAATTCACTCGAAATTTTTTCTAATTTGAACGGACGAGCGCCTTTTAATAAAATAGCTTCGTTGTCGACGTTTTGATGACGGAACTGCTCTAAGAATTCTTCAGTCGAATTGAATGAACGAACATAGGATTCAAATAAATGTTTGAACTGAGAAATTTTTTCTCCAATTAAAACTATCTCATCAAAATGATAAGGGTTGACTAAATTGGCTGCTTGTTGATATAAATCGTGGTCAGATAAGTTACTTTGTAAAATATCCGTCAACACCAACGATTTTTTGTCGCGTGGTTGTTGATTTAACACATTTAGACCAATTTTTAATGAATTTAGATCAGAATTGAATGTATCATTAATTAAAATTGAATGATTAATCGCTTCTTTAATTTCCAAACGCATTTCGATTGGTAGAAGTTGACTAAATTCGTTTTTAAGTTGTTTATAATCAATATTTAAACTAATTAAAGTCGTTAAGCAAATTAAACTATTTTTAATCGAAGCATCATCGATAAAAGGAATCGAATAGGTGAATTCTTCTTGATTATGTAAAATAGAAATTTGTGTATTTGTCTGATTACTGATGATTTGCTTGATTTGCACAGTGGACAAATCTGAATAACCATATGTGAATTTATCAATTTTAGCTAAATGTGGATTTTCAAGAATCGCTTGATGTACTTTTTCATTTTCGATATTGAAAACTAATTTATCAACATGAGAAAATAGTTTCAATTTTTCATGAATCAATTCATCTTGATTTTTGAACTTCTCTAAATGCGCTTCTCCGATTTTTGTCAACACACCAATTGTTGGTTGAATAATTTCTTCGAGATTTTGCATTTCATTTGGCATCGAAATTCCCGCTTCGAAAATACCCAAATCGTTTTTCTCCTCCATTTGCAAAACAGAAAGTGCTGCTCCGAATTGAGAATTGTAACTTTTTGGACTACGAACAATCGAGAATTTTTTCCATAACAATTGATTCAACCACTCTTTGACAATCGTTTTTCCATTGGAACCGGTAATTCCGATCACAGGAAAATGAAATTGTTTGCGATGAATTTTTGCCCAATTTTGCAAAGCAAGTAGCGGATTTTCAACCTCGATAAAATTTGCATGAGGCAAATTTGTCAACGCTTTTTCTACGACAAAATTTCGAATTCCTCTTTGATAAGCATCTTGCAAAAACAAATGTCCGTCTTTTTGGTTTCCGTGAAAAGCAAAGAAAATTCCGTGAATTGGATTGACAATCATGCGCGAATCAAAGAAAATTTGATTGATGATTTCGTCTCCATTTCCAATCAAAGTACCGTTGATGATACTTGCAATTTGATTTAGATTATAAGTTTTCAACTTTATGTTTGTTATGTTCTTCCCAGAAAGCAACTCGGCTTAATGGTTCATATTCTAGTACTTCGCCAAGTTCTACAAGACGATCACTGTCAATTTTTCGGTGCGAATAATTGGCTAAATTTCCTGTACGAACGCAGATTGCATGCACTTTTGTTACATACTCGGCAGTCGCCATTAAATTGGGCATTGGACCAAAAGGACGACCTTTGAAATCCATATCCAAACCAGCAACAATAACGCGTTTGCCTTCGTTTGCCAATTGATTGGCTACGTCTACAATTCCTTCATCAAAAAATTGTGCTTCATCAATCCCTACCACATCGCAATCATCAGCCAATAATAAAATTGCTGAAGAATACTCAACTGGCGTTGATGTAATAGAATTTTGATTGTGTGAAACGACTTCGCGGTCTGCATAACGCGTATCTACCGTAGGTTTGAAGATTTCCACACGTTGTTTGGCAAATTCGGCACGTTTTAGACGGCGTATAAGTTCTTCGGTTTTACCAGAAAACATTGAGCCACAGATGACTTCTATCCATCCACTTTTTTTGTTATGATTAAAGGTATTTTCGAGGAACATAGTTCAAATAATTTAGATTAAAATGTGAGAACAAATTTACGGAATAAATTAGATGAAAGAAGTAAAAAGTAGATTAAAGCTCATCTTGAAACTTTAGATGAGCTTTAGTGTAGATGTATAGCGTGCTTAACTTACTTTTATTTTGCCTCTGTAATCTTCCCTAAAAA
>NZ_DLJR01000043.1:1303-16814 GCF_002484365.1 Empedobacter sp. UBA7611 | reverse complement strand
TTTTTTTAACTAACAAAATTTTATTTTAAAAAATTTAAAGTTTTTATTTCAATAAGTCAATTTACTTCGCAGCAAAATCACTCTCGTTATTTGCGGTCGCAAAGGTAAAACTTATTTCTAATTCAACAAAATTTATTTTTAAAAATTTTGTCGCTTGTTTTACTTTATGTCAACTACAATACTACTCGTCTTTCGTATTGGGATTGCAAATATACAACCCATTTTTCCGAACTTCCAAACACATTTTACATTTATTTTACTTTATATCCCTAACTAACTGTTATGACGGGAAATATTTTTTGAGAATTTTAGATTTGAGAAACTAGATAGTAGATTTTAGACCCGAAAACATCGTTTTTACTACACAAAATGATTAGATGTTTTGTTTTTATTACTTATAAATAAAAGTAAAATGTCTACTTTGTGGTTAACGACTCGGGAAAAGTTCCGATATTCATTAATAAAGTCGAGCTAAACTTTAGCTATATAATATATGATAGTTCTAATTACAGGTTCCTCAACAGGTTTTTACCTTCTCCCCTTCTGGCAAGAAGGAAGATTAGTTGTTAGTGGTAGTTTTTATTCATCGTTCCAATGTAGCTCAATTCTTTATTTTTTTTGTCTAACTGAAATAAAAATTGGAGTTGTACAACAGTTACCCTTGTTACATGCTGGCGCTTTTATAGAAATCTAATTTGTAAGTTCAGTTTGAAATAAAGTTTATCATTTTCTTTATAAATACTTCCGAAATCGTGTCTTGAACTACTTGCAGTTTCAAATTTTGTATTTGAATAAAGATAATCCTCAAATTCGTTTCGGTTGTAAATGTGATAACACAAAACTTCTCCATCTTCTTTTACGACTAAATATCCACCAGTTGCATCAAGTTGTCCAGTCCAGACTTTTGACGGCATCATTCCAAGTGCAATATCTGTTATAAATCGCTTGAATTTATACGTGTAAAAAGGATGATTATTCTCCAAATTAAAGTTTAAAGGATTTGTTTCAGAAACTGAATTTATTAATTCGATAGTTTTTGATAAACTTGAAGTAAAGAATTTTTTAAGTGTTTCCGAAACGATTTTGGGTAATGCAGAATCAACCAGAATTAAATTATTTCCAAAAATAGAACTTTCCGTTTTAATAAAATTTAAAGAACCACCTAACGAATAAATTTCTTCAATTCTATCTTTTATTTTACTTCTTGTATCAATTGAATTTATCAAATTGATTTGTTCTTCAGATAAGTTTATGTTTTCAATTTCGTAAATGAAATTAGTAGTTTTTCCAGCATTTAGTAAAGTAGAAGCTCCACCTAATTGTGATTTTATACTAAATCCTAATTCGGGATTCGTTCCAGTTCTTTGGTCGTGAATAACAATTTTAATATCGCTTTTAACTGAAGATTTAGCTTTAATTGATTGACTTTGATATGAATTAATAAATGTTTCAATTTGAGGAATTGAAAAAGTAGCATTTGTTTTTTCTTTTAACTTTTGTAAAAGTAAACTTGCATTTTCTTGAAAATTAGAGATTGAGATTCTAAATTCCTCTTCTCCATTTTTAATTAAAACAATATCGTTTTCATATGAAAACACGAAAGTTCCATTTGACTCATCTCTTAAAACTTTAATAATTGGAAATATTAATGATTCAATTTTATTTAAATCACTATCTCCAGCAAATAATTGTTTATCAGCAATAATTTTAAGAAGCGCATAAACTTCGCTCCATTCACCCTTATTTCCTGTTATCATTTAGTTTTCAGCATTAGTTTAATAATTTCGTTTGCAGTTGCTTGAATAGCTGGTACGGCAACGGAGTTACCGAACTGCTTGTAAGCAGATGCGTCAGCAACTGGAATAATGTAATTATCTGGAAAACCTTGTAATCTTGCCCATTCTCTTGGAGTCATTTTTCGGATTCCTTCTCGATTTACCTCACCTTTAATTTTGGTTGTTGGAGTGAAATCAGTAATTCTATGGTCTAAAACTAAATTTCTTTCACGTCCCATTCCGCCACAAACAACAGCGTTAGCTGTTTGATTATCTTTTATAATTTCGTAACCAAACCCGTTTCCTTTATTTTCGTGTCTTGCTTTGTGATTTACAAGAGTTTGAAGATATTGAGTTGAAAGATAATATTTTGTTTCAACTACATTTTCTTCCTTCACGTCTGCAAAAGTTGAGTTTTGATTTGTTGGTTTTGGATAGCTGAAATTATCAATGCACAAATCTGGATGAAAACCAACAATATAAATACGTTCTCTATTTTGTGGAACTCCAAAATCTTTAGCGTTTACTATTTGAGGTTCTGGAACAAAATATCCTAAGTCGTTACGTAAAACATTTAAAATCGTTTCTAAAGTTTTTCCTTTGTCATGACTTCTTAAACCTTTCACGTTTTCTAAAAAGAATGCTTTTGGTTGTTTACGTTTGATGATTTCAGCAACATCAAAAAATAATGTTCCTCTTGTATCTTCAAATCCTCCACGTTTTCCAGCGATTGAAAATGCTTGACAAGGAAAACCAGCACAAAGTACATCAAAACCGTCTGGAATATATTGTTTTGTTTCTTCTTTTGTAATATCACCAAACGGAGTTTCTCCAAAATTGGCACGATATGTTTTTTGCGCTTGTTTGTCCCATTCGCTAGTAAATACACATTTCCCGCCAAGATTTTGTAAAGCCAAACGGAAACCACCAATTCCAGCAAATAAATCAATAAATTTGAATTTTGGTTTCTCAACTGGTTGGAATGGTACGTTTTCGTTATTGAAAAGTTCTAATTGAAAATTCTTTTCGGAAAAGTAATTTGTATAATCTTCTGAAACGTAATTTTTTAGAATTTCATTTGTATATTCAATAGCATCACTTTTATAAAATTGTGACACTCCGTTTTTATTGTTATGGAGATAATGAGTTATCACAGCATCTTTCACGTCAAAATTAATGATAGGATTTTTCCTATCATTTCTAATTTTATCAAGTGATATTTTTTCCAAAACTTTCATTAATTCAATTTCTCTATAATTGATTGCAATTTACAAAAAATAACCGATGATTTTAAGATTAGGGATTTATGCGTAAAGTTTGGATGCGCTTGCATGTAACGGGCCGCATATTGCCGAAGGCGGGGAAATCGAAGCCTAAAGTTTCGATTTTGCACCGAGGCGAGCCATAACGAATTTTTGTGAGTTAAATTTAAAAAACAAAAACGAATTTTATTCGTTTTTGGCGGAGATAGAAGTACGAACTTTGAATTTAGCACTTTAACCCCGCATTTTGCCAAACCCTTGTGCTTGTTGCACAACTCAAAAATAAAAAAAAATTCGGATCTTGTTGTATGCAAGGACGAAAAGAATTTACCCCACAATTATTTTACGAACTAAGCTTAGAGCGGTTAGTTCAACCGATAACTTTTATCGCCGTGTAAATCAAGCATTAGATTTACATTTTTTGTACAAATCCACTCAAAAATATTACGGCACTCAAGGTCAAGAAAGTATTCACAAACCATTGTACGATAAAATGCACGAAAAACTCACCAAAAACAAAGCGTATCACCGCAGATTAGTAAAGCGTCGAAGTGCTACAGTAGAACCCGTTTTAGGAACGTTGATTAACTTTTTTAACCTAAAACGAATCAACAGCAGAGGAATGTCACAAGCCAATAAACACGTTTTGATGTCAAGTTTATCTTACAACTTGAAGAAATACCTGCGCTTTATTTTCAAAATCCCGAGTGTTTTAGCCCAAGTTGTTTCACTAAAACAAGGGAAATACAGCTTTTTACAAAAGTACTCCTTTACGACTTAAAAAGTGCGTTTTTAAGCAAACCTAATATTACAATTCAGCATATTTCTTTAAAAACAAACCTCGCTTAAAATGGCTTAAACGAGGTCAAATATTTTAAATTTTTATAAAAATTGGAGTTGTGCAACAGTTACCTATGTTGTACGACGTTTTTTTTATTTTTTCTTAATTCCAAATAACTTTCTTTCAAGGTCAATTACTATTATGTCGCTTATAAAAAATTCATTTCCGATAGAACCATACAAGTCTAAATCTTTGAAAAACTTTTGGTGCTTTTCACTATTTGTGTAGTAAAATTTCTTGCTTTCTATTTCTAAAGGATAGTTGTTTACTTTTATTCTTTTAATGATTTTATTTCCAATTAAAGTTGTCGCTTCGCCCCAACTATTTGCTGTAATTGTATCTTGATTTTTAGTTTCATTCGTTGTTATTTCTTTATAAAGCAGACTATCAATTGTAGTTGCCGGAACAAGTCCTGCTCCCGTGTCAAATAGAAATGCATAATCTTGTCCGTCAATATTTAGGTTTATCTTTATTTTTCCGTTAAATATTTCGATTGGTGTAAAAACGTAGTCTGTTGAGCTAATTGATTTGCTGTTTTCTGCAATTTGTAGAGTTTGTTTTGGATAATCTATAATCAAAACTTTATTTTCAACTTCATTCACACCAATTGTTCCAATTTTTTTCAATTTTTCAAACGGTTCATTAGAACCAAAATCTTTATACACGAATAAACTGTCAACTGATGATTTTAAATTGTCTAAAAATAGATTTGTGTAAAATATTTCATAATCACCTCTTTTAAAATAACTGTTTTTTAATTTAGGATATTCTGCAATTATTGTATTAAGCGGATTTTCATATGCAATATTTACATTCATACCTAAATCAAATTGCATTTCAAACTCTTTATCAATAGTCGGAATTTTTACTGGAACATACATTGCTCCATATTTGTAATTTTTCCCTTCAAAATCAAAACTTTCCCAACGAAAAGAAATTTTGTCATTGTTTCGAGTTTTTATTAATTGTCGGTTTGCACAAGAAAATAGAAGCGAAAAAATTGCAAATAGTAATAAGTTTTTGATTTTCATCTCTGTTGGTCTAAAATTACAGCTAACTCTCAAATATACGCAACTTTCTACAAAAACCAAATAAAAAGTTAAAACAAACATTACTTGTTGAAAATAAATAAATTAAATATGATAATTAATTGCGTATTTAGAATTGTTTGTGGATTTTTTTTGTGTGATTTTAAATTCAAATAAAGTTTTACGTTAACAAATAAGAGTATTCTGAAATTATAATTGGCCATAAAAACATATAAAAATCGAGTGAATTTTCTTTTATATTTTTTAGACTATCAAACATATTTTTCCAACCTTGAGTTCCAGTCAATATTGAAATGAAAGTAAAATACCCTACGATACTTAAAAATAGAACTAATATTTTTAGTCATAATTTTGATTTAAGTTTCGTGAAAAATCAGCTACATCCTCAAGCTTACTCGCTACTTAAAGGCAGGATGAAGGCAGGATAAAGGCAACATAGTGGCAGTAGAGAGGCAGTAGAGTGTATACAATACTTTTTTTGGATGGTTGGAGTTGAACAAAAAAATGGTGGCTCATTGCGCGCGAGGTTTATATTTTCACTGCATGGAATGATTAGGCGGTGACGATTTGCTGAATCAAGCAAATGGGCAGCGGCTACTTTTGGGTTATGGACTCGGGAAAGGTTTCGCGAAGCGAAATAAATTAGTAAAAAAAAGAAAGGCTACCCAAAATGGATAACCTTATTACTTGTTATATTCTTATTCTGAAAAATTATTTATATAACCGAGTACGTATCATAGGATTGGAAATTGTACTACAATTTTTTAATTTTTATTTTAAAATATTGTGTATCTCCATAAGTACATCCTTGACATTTAGTAACTACTTTTAAATATAAACTATCTACAGCACTATATTCTGATTATAATTTTTTTTTTATTGAATTGAACAAATATAAACTATATAAATCAATCATTTATGCTCTCTCTCTTTAAAAGATGCATTTTTTAGATATTCAACTTGCTGACAAACAACAGCTTACCTATTTTTTCAAAAAAAACTGAATCATTAAATCGATTTGAATAAACAAGTTATAACAGGATCAGTTTATCCTAATTATTACATCTGTATTTTACCTTTCTAAATAAAAAAATATCAAATCAATTAAAATAATAAAATCAAATCACTTCAGCGACAACGAATGTACTACCACCTATATAAATCATATCATTCACAGAAGCATTATTTTTGGCTGCAAGTAATGCTTTTTCTACAGAATCGAAAAAATGTTTGTCCTGTATATCTTCTGGAATTATTTGATACAGCTCATCAATATCATATTTACGTGGAACATTTGGTTGACAAAAATAATAAGTTGCCTTTTTTGGAAAAAACTGAAGAATTGACAAAACATCTTTATCGTTGACAAATCCCAAAACTAAATGCAATTGATTATAAGCTTGCTCATTTATTTGTTTTGAAACTTCTGCTAAACCATGTGGATTATGCGCAGTATCAGCAACAATTAATGGATGTTGTCCTAAAATATCCCAACGTCCACGCAAATTTGTATTCTTTACAACATTCAATAAGCCATTTGTAATATTTTCAGAAGAAATTGTCCAACCTTGTTTTTGCAATTGTTCAATAGCGGTTAAAACGGTACGTTTATTTTTGATTTGATAAGAACCTTTCAAATCTGAAGGTAAATCTTGAAAATGTTTTTCTTCTGCAAAAATGATTTCTGCATTTCTATCTTTCGCTACTTGTTCAAAAACTGATTTTGTCTCTGCTGTTGTTTCACCAATTACAATCGCTGTGTTTGGTTTTATGATACCAGCTTTTTCAAAAGCAATTTTATCCAACGTATCACCCAAAAATTGTGTATGATCCAAACCTATATTCGTAATAACAGAAAGTTCTGGTAAAATAATATTCGTGGAATCTAATCGTCCGCCCAAACCTGTTTCTATAATTGCGATATCTACATTTTGTTGTGCAAAATATTCGAAAGCCATCGCAATTGCTATTTCGAAAAAAGACGCTTTTTGATCGATGATTTTTTTTTCATGTTTACTTACAAAGTCAATCACAAATTCTTCATCAGCCATTGCTCCATTTACACGAATTCGTTCGCGAAAATCTTTGAGATGTGGAGAAGTTGTTAAACCTGTTTTGTACCCCGCTTCCTGAAAAATAGAAGCCAACATATGAGACGTACTTCCTTTACCATTTGTTCCTGCAATATGAACAGTTTTAAATTTAGTTTGAGGATTTCCCATATATTCGCATAAAGCTGTAATATTTGTTAAATCTGCTTTCATTGCTGATGCTCCAACACGTTGAAACATTGGTAAATTAGAAAATAACCAATCAATGGTTTCTTGATACGTTCTCATTTGTACAAAAATTTATACGAAGATACGCAGGGATAAAATAAAAGTCGATTTCTTCCGAAGAAAAAATCGACTTGATATGATGAATATTTTGTTCAATTAATCTGAATAATCCTGACGAGTCGTTAAAGTTCTTTTTAAATAAAAGAATCCAAAAACTGCTGCAGCTACCGAAGCTACAAGAATCATTAATTTAGCTTCATTCACATAATCAGGATCTTTAAACGCCAAAATCGATACGAAAATAGACATTGTAAAACCAATTCCTGCTAACATTCCTGCACCAAAAACACGTTTAAAGTTTACAGCTGTTGGCAATTCACTTAATCCCAATTTTACAGCTATAAAAGTCGCTAAGGTTACACCAATTGGTTTACCTACTACTAAACCTAAGAAAATTCCAGCTGCTAACGGGAAACTAAAATGTGAGAATCCTCCACCATCAATAGTAATTGCTGTATTTGCTAAAGCGAATAATGGTAAAATGATGAAGGCAACTGGTAAATGTAAAAAGTGTTCTGCTTTTGCACAAAGAGATTTGGATTGATCTTTATTAAAAGGAATTGTAAAAGCCACTAAAACACCTGCAATTGTTGCGTGTATTCCTGAGTGTAACATAAACCACCATACAATAATTCCACCAATTATATAAGGTATGATTGTATTCACCTTCATTCGATTTAAACCAAATAATAAAGCTAAAACACCCATTGCAATCCCAAATTGAGTAATATCAAAAGGTAACTCAGGATTAGGATAAAATAATGCAATCACCAAAATAGCACCTAAATCATCAATTACTGCAAGTGCCGTTAAAAACACTTTTAAAGACATTGGTACTCTTTTACCTAACATTGTAATCACTGCAACGGCAAATGCAATATCAGTAGCCATTGGAATTCCAAATCCATTAATGGTATCAGTTCCGTAATTCAAAGCAGCAAAAATTCCAGCAGGAAGTAACATACCTCCAACTGCAGCAAAAATGGGTAAAATTGCTTTCTTTACATTGGAAAGTTCTCCAATTAGCATTTCACGTTTTAATTCTAATCCAATTAAGAAAAAGAAAATGGCCATTAGCCCATCGTTAATCCAATGTGCAAAAGAATGCCCGAATAGATCCAAATGCCAAAGGCTTTGGTAAGAATCAGCAAACATTGAATTGGCAACAATTAACGAAAATAGTGTACAGAAAATTAAAGTAATTCCGCCAGAAGTTTGGCTATGAATAAATTTTTGAAATAGTTTAGAAACAATCATTTTATTTTTTTTAATTTGGTAAAAATAATGAACTCGTTTTTAACCGCCTAATCTAAACGAAACAATAAGACCTAAATTATCATTTATATAATCTTTAAAATACTTTTTTGATACCAATTGCTAAAATTAAACATCTTTTCGATGATAAAAACAAATATGAAAGGTAAAATCAGCAAGAAATAATTATGAGATTGAATGATAAAAAAACTACAAAACACTAAAAATCTAATATGTTCTAAATACGGTACCCATCTTTTTTGTTCTAATTGTGCACCAATATTTATTAATGTAATCAAGACAAATACAACGAAGAAACCTTTGGTTAAATTATCAAATTGATCAAAGTAATATGTTAGAATACTCATCGCAAAAAACGATAAAATCAATTGTAAATTAATATAACCTTTGTATTTGAAATGATAACTATTCACTTTATTCTTAGACATCCATTTCTTTTCAATAATTGGTCTTATTTCCTGATCCATAACCGCTGGACTACCAAAATATATTGTCAATTTTTCTTTAATAGATGATTTTCTTCGAGCAGCCTCGTACAACTCTAAATAATAATGAAAATGTTGCCACAAAAAACTGTAACTATTGATAGGATGAGTTAATCCATATTTGGGTTTTTCTTCTTCTTTCTGAAAAGTACCAAATAATTTGTCCCAAAAAACAAATACATCTCCATAATTTTTGTCCAAATATTTTTCGTCAGAAGCATGATGAACACCATGAAGAGAAGGCGTTATAAAAATATATTCGAGCCATTTTTGTTTCTCCAAAATCTGCGTATGTGTAAAAAAAGAATACACGCCATGAACCACCAAAATCGTCATTACTAAATTTGGATGAAAACCAATAAAAGGCAAAATACACCAGAATACATTGCGAACAATTGCTTGTAAAGTCGTTATACGTGCCGCAACCGTGAAATTAAATTCTTCGGATTGATGATGCACAATATGGGCTCCCCAAAAAATATTGACTTCATGTCCCAAACGATGATACCAATACCAGACAAAATCTGTCGCTAGAAGCATCACAACCCAAATCCACCAAGCATTTGAAATATCTAATAGACGATAACTTTCGTAAATCCAAACATACAAATTGTAAAAACTTGCCGTAATAAAAAGATTCAATAATCGTTCTGCAATTCCTATTGAAATATTAGAAACTGAACTTTCATATTTATAGATATTCTTTAATTTCTTCTTTTTAACAACTACATATTCAAGCCATAAAAAAAGAAAAAAAGCTGGTAAAGCAAAAGCTAAATACTCGGGATGATTCATTTTTAAGCACTTAAAAATTGATTAATATGTTGATTAAAAAGTATCGGCTGCTCCATCATCGGCACATGACCACAATGATCGATATAAGCTAATTTTGCATTAGGTAAATGTGCAAAAAACTCTTCAGCAACATCTGGCGGTGTCACAATATCTTGTTTTCCCCAAACTAACAAAACTGGCTGATCTATTTTATGTAAAAGATGTTTCAAATTTTGTCGCTTTGCATCTCGCGCAATCGAAATTATAGACAAAGCTTTTGTAGGCGTATTAGCGGTCGAAAAAACATCATCTACCAATTCT
Organism: Empedobacter sp. UBA7611; assembly: GCF_002484365.1. Classification (NCBI taxonomy): domain Bacteria; kingdom Pseudomonadati; phylum Bacteroidota; class Flavobacteriia; order Flavobacteriales; family Weeksellaceae; genus Empedobacter; species Empedobacter sp. UBA7611. The sequence continues at coordinate 6,693 of NZ_DLJR01000043.1, read as the reverse complement.
TTTGTAACAACATTTTTTGTTTCAAAAACTTCTTCTACCTTATTTTTGATATACTCATAATCTCGCACACGTACAAAAGAAGCTTGTAAATTGTTTTCATATAAACCAGAACTTCCTGCTAAAATCAATTTATCAACCAAATTTGGATGCGCCAACGCATATAACAACGCAATATGTCCACCCAAAGAATTTCCAATTAATATTGGATTTTCAATTTTATTGGATTTAATATAATTTTCTAGAAATTGAACTAAATTTTGAAGTGAATTTCTTTTGAAATGAGTAGAAAATAAAGGAAAAGTTGGTGTATAAACATTGTAATTTTCTTCAAGATTCTTGATAACATTTCCCCAATTACTAAGGCTTCCAAATAAGCCATGAAGTAAAATAACATCTTTATTTTTCGAATATTTCATATCGCATTTATTCTTTGTTACCGAACAAATGTAAATAAAATATTTTTAAACTCTATTAATTATATAGATTTTATAGATTATATATAATTCCAGACGAATGGTCTTTGCTCGCTCCTGTTACAGATGCCAAACAATTTATTTCGTTATGAACACGTCGATATCCAAGGAATGCAAAAATTAAAGCTTCTTTAAAATCAATTAAATTATCAGTTGGAATGATGATTTCAACAGTTGATAATTCTCGTAAACGATTGATAAAAAATGAATTTCGAACTCCTCCTCCAGTTATCAACACATTGTTGATATCGTATAAAGCAAAGGTATTTTTAATTTGAATTACGAAATGCTCCACACAACTTCTTAGCTTATCTTCAATAGAAATATCGTACTTATCAACAATTGTTAAAAACTCATTCGTTACCCATTCAAAACCTAATGATTTTGGGAAAGGTTGATGATAATAATTCAAAAGGTTTAATTCATCAACTAATACAGTATTAATATGTCCTTGCCCTGCTAGTTCTCCATTTTTATCAAAATCAAAACCGAGTTGTTTTGCATAATGATTCAAGACAATATTAATTGGGCAGATATCAAATGCAATTCGTTTTCCATTTCTATTCATCGAAATGTTAGAAAAACCTCCAAGGTTTAAACATGCATCATAGTTAGAAAATAATAATTCGTCCCCAATCGGAACCAAAGGCGCTCCTTGTCCTCCTAAAATAACGTCTTGTGTTCTGAAATCGCACACCACTTTTTGTTGACAACGCGACGCAATTGCTGCACCTTTTCCTATTTGCAAAGTGAATGATTTCTGCGGTTGATGAAAAATAGTTTGCCCGTGAGATGCAACAAAATCTACTTTTCTAATCTTATTTTTATGAATAAATTCTTTTACTTGTTCTCCAAGAAAATAACCATACTCTACATCTAGTTGGCATAAATCCATTGCCGAATATTGAAAAGCTTCTGTTAGTTTTGTTCGCCAATCGGATGAATAATCTATAGTTTCGGCATGTAAAATTTCGAAATGTTGGTTACCATCAAATCGTACATAGCAAATATCCAAACCATCTAACGAAGTTCCAGACATTAAACCAATGCAAAAAGTAGGGTTTTTCATGCTGTAAATTTAATGAGAGAAATTGATAGTTGGTTGGTTTAGAAATTAGAAATTTTAAATATCTAAGAAACCATCTTTCATTTTTTCCTTGATGAAAAAACGAAACAAAAAAATCAAGACCTCAATAAATCGGCTGAAAATGATTCATTCTACGCGAAAAGATTTAAAAACCTATCGGTTAAATCTTTTTTATCGCTTCGAATTTCTTCATTTTTTTAACGCCTTTTTATTGAAAGGTCATTTGAAATTCCTTTGAATAAGTAAATTAGTTTTCAATTATTAATAAGGTATGATTCTGAAAAAAGTATAAATATTATTACTCAAAACTAAGAACTTGTTACTCACAACTCGAGATGCGTTAGGGATAGTAGTGGAAATCCTTTGCGTGAAACAAAGCGATAGCGAAGTTACAAAGTAAAGATTGCAACGAATAGCCCGCCCGAAGGGAACGCCCAAATCATTAGAAAAATTGTTTTGATAACTCTTAGGTTATTACGAATATATCAGTTAGAAATTCTAATGATAAAAGCTTATATTTGAAACACAATTAATACAAACAAAACATGGCACAAGATGTAATCTTCGATTTGATTGAAGAAGAAAAAGAAAGACAATTAAACGGAATTGAATTAATCGCTTCAGAAAACTTTGTTTCGGACAACGTAATGCGCGCGATGGGTTCTGTTTTGACAAATAAATATGCAGAAGGTTATCCTGGAAAGCGCTACTACGGTGGTTGCGAAGTTGTAGACGAAGTAGAAACTATTGCAATTGATCGTTTGAAAGCGTTGTTTAATGCAGAGTATGCGAATGTGCAACCTCACTCAGGATCTCAGGCAAATGCAGCTGTTTACTTAGCATGTTTGAAGCCAGGAGACAAGATCTTAGGATTCGATTTATCGCACGGTGGGCACTTAACTCACGGTTCTCCTGTTAACTTTTCTGGGTTAACTTACCAAACTTCTTTCTATGGAGTGGACAAAGAGACGGGGAGAATTGACTACGAAGCTATGGCAGAAACTGCTCGTAAAGAGAAGCCTCAAATGATAATTTGTGGTGCTTCGGCATACTCAAGAGACATAGATTATGCTAAATTTCGTGAGGTAGCTGATGAAGTTGGTGCTTTGTTATTGGCTGATATCTCGCATCCTGCTGGGTTAATTGCCCGCGGAATCTTAAACGATCCTATGCCTCATTGTCATATCGTAACGACGACAACTCACAAAACTTTACGTGGTCCTCGTGGTGGAGTCATTATGATGGGGAAAGATTTTGAGAACCCTTGGGGAGCAAAAACTCCTAAAGGTGAAGTGAAAATGATGTCTCAAATCTTGAACGGAGCAGTGTTCCCTGGTACACAAGGTGGACCTTTAGAGCATGTAATCGCGTCTAAAGCTGTTGCTTTTGAAGAGGCTTTATCTGACGGTTATATGGACTATATTGTACAAGTTGTGAAGAATGCGAAGGCTTTGGCTGCGGCATTGGTTGCAAAAGGTTATGATATTGTTTCTGGAGGTACAGATAATCACTGTATGTTAATCGACTTACGTAACAAAGGTATTTCTGGGAAACAAGCAGAAAACGCTTTAGTTTTGGCAGAAATCACTTGTAACAAAAACATGGTTCCTTTCGATGATAAATCTCCTTTCATTACATCGGGGATTCGTTTGGGTACGGCAGCTGTAACAACTCGTGGGTTGGTTGAAGCAGATATGCAAACTGTTGCTGACTTGATTGACGAAGTATTAATGAATATTAATAACGAAGAAATCATTGATGGAGTTGCAGATCGTGTAAATGAGTTTATGTCTTCTCGCCCATTATTTCAAATGAAATAAGTAGAAACTAAGTTTCGATTATAACAATAGAAAAGTCCTGAGCATTGCTTAGGACTTTTTGTTTGATATAAAACGTCGAGACATTTTACCTAAAACCTCCTTAGGTTTTAGGTAAAATCACTTGACGTTTTTATTGAAATGTCTTGAGGAAATGATTCATACCATTCTAACTTATAATAAGATTGAACTAATAAGAATTCTAATTAGATATATGATTACACAAATTATCATCCTGAATAAAGTAATAACTAAGTAGAAGTATTTCTTCAATACATATGTTAAAGAATAATTATTCAAAAGTGTTTTATAGATTTTTATTCTGAATGATAAATATAATTGTTAGAATCTATTAAAAGTTTTATTACTTCTTTATAATCTAAAGTAAACATTATAAAAAAAGCAACTTCGAGATGAAGTTGCTTTTCTATTTAAAATAATATAAGTCTTTGTTCTTACGCATTCAATGCTTCTGCACCACCAACGATCTCTAAGATCTCGTTTGTAATAGCAGCTTGACGAGCTTTATTGTATTGAATTTTCAATCCTTTTTGTAACTCGCTTGCGTTGTCTGTTGCTTTATGCATTGCAGTCATACGTGCTCCGTGCTCAGAAGCGTTAGCATCTAATACGGCTTTGAATAATTGCGTTTTCAACGTTTGAGGGATTAAGTCTCTTAAAATTTCTTCTTTCGAAGGGTTGAAGATATAATCTAACTCTGCTGAATTGTTTGCTTCTTCTTCAGTTTTCTCTAAAACGACTGGTAAAAATTGTTCGTCTTGTACAATTTGAACAGCTGCATTTTGAAATTGATTGTAGATAATTCTGATTTGATCAAAGTTACCTGCAGTAAATTTCTCTACTAAATCGTCTGCAATTTCAGCTACATCTGCAAAATTTAAATTATCCCAAATGCTTGATGCATTTTTATAGATAGTTTGTGTTTTACTAAAAGTATCATTAGCTTTTTTACCAATTGCTAAAATCTCTACGTGTTTACTTGCTAATTCGCCAGCTAATAACGCATTTACTTTTTTGATGATGCTTGAGTTGTATCCTCCACATAAACCTCTATTTGAGTTAATAACGACTAAAAGTACTTTATTAACTTCGCGCTCTTCTGTTAATGCACCTCCTACTTCAGCTTCTAAAGTAGAACTTACATTTTGTAAAAGTTCACGTAATTTATCTGCATAAGGACGTAACTGTACGATAGAATCTGTAGCACGTTTTAGTTTTGCAGCAGAAACTAATTTCATAGCACTTGTAATCTGCATTGTAGAACCTACAGAAGTAATACGGTTACGTATATCTTTTAAATTTGGCATAAAATTCTGTTTGAAATGAAGGATAAATAAAAGCTTAAAAACTAATTTCTAAGCTTTTATTTTATTTTTATTAATATTTTGATGTTGTTTCTGTAACAACTTTCTTCAATACCTCTATAATTTCATCTGTCCATTTTCCTAAACGGATAGATGTTAAAGTATCAGCATATTTGTTTTTCATTAAATCAACAAAATCTGCTTGCCATTCTCTAACTTTATTTACAGGAACGTTTCTTAATAAACCGTTAGTACCTGCAAATATAATTGCTACTTGTTCTTCTACTGGAATTGGAGAGTTAACAGCTTGTTTTAATAACTCTACGTTACGCTCACCTTTACCAATAACACTCATTGTAGCTGCATCTAAATCAGATCCAAATTTAGCGAAAGCTTCTAACTCACGGTATTGAGCTTGATCTAATTTTAATGTACCTGATACTTTTTTCATTGGTTTTGTTTGAGCAGAACCACCAACACGAGATACAGAAATACCTACGTTAATCGCTGGACGAACACCTGAGTTAAATAAATCTGACTCTAAGAAAATTTGTCCATCTGTAATAGAAATTACGTTTGTTGGGATATATGCAGAAACGTCACCAGCTTGAGTTTCAATAATTGGTAATGCAGTTAAAGAACCACCACCTTTTACGATACCTTTCATTGATTCTGGTAAATCATTCAT